>JAGASC010000223.1 GCA_017621905.1 Roseburia sp. | reverse complement strand
TCATAATCACATTTTTATGTCTTTTCTCCTGTTGCCGTAAGGCATTATTTATGGTATCTACCGCGGTTTCCTCTATTCCGTGTTTCCGGCTAAAACTCTGCGCATATATTTTATAAAGATACAGGGGGCAAGGCTCTCCTATGGATGCCAGCATAGAATCAAAAAAGTAATCATAACGATTTTGAAAATCCCCCCGTTTATAAGCCTCATTCCATATCTCCTGCTCCGAACCAATCCAATGCCAGTCGATTACACAAGGATTCTTCCCCGTAGTCTTCAAATTTTTCATTACAAGTTGATTGACCTGCAATGCCCATGGAAATAATGAAATATCTACTTCGCCGAGTTTCCCGGGCACCATAATTTTCTCTTTATCCGGATTCCACATCCCATTTATAATTCCCTGACTGCCAACTGAAATCTGAACAATATAAAGATCCGGCAGTTCTTTTCCGCTATCTATGGCATTTTGCCAAAGTTGCGCCAAATAATAGGCAAAACAATAGGTATGATCCTGAACTTCACCGAGATTTTTCCCTTCTGTCGTAAAACCGCTCCAAACCACATCCGTGATGTCAAACGACTGGTTAGGATTTCGATCCAGCGAAAACACATTGCAAAGCTGCTGCACAATGCGATCCTCTTCTTTCATAATTTGTCCATGTGCATGTGCATTTGACTGTCCACTGATAAATACTACTGCTGCATTTGTCTCCTTCCTCATTTCCACTCAATTCTCTCCTTCTTGTCGTACCGAATGATTCCGATTATAATAGATAGCATGCTGCTATCTTTCATCCACAGAGCAATTCGTATGTCCTACCCTTTTCTGTATGAAATACAATAAATCCATCTTCCACAACAAAAGACGTGTTTACCCCACGACAGCCTTCCGCTTTCACACGGCAAATATTTCCATTCCGTGATGTAATCACTGCATTACAAATTTTCCCTTCCCGCCACTTGGCATCTATCACAAACCCACCTCTTGCGCATAGTCCGTGAAAACTTCCGGTATCCAATTCAGCCGGCAATGCGGGCAGCAACACGATCCTGTCTTCCTCACTTCTAAGTAACAGCTCCACAACTGCCGCTGTAGCACCAAAATTGCCATCAATCTGATAAACCGGATAAATACTTAACAGGCTGTTCGTCACACATTTTTTCAACAGGTCATAAAGACACTTTTTTGCCTCCTCTGCCATTCCGAGTCTCGCATAACAGCATGCCACCCAGGCTCCGACCCAGCCATAGAACCCGACAAACCCCTGTGTATCCTCTCTGTTGCGCCGTTCCAGGGTTCTTTCACACGCCTTGGCCAGCTCCGGCGTTTTATCCAAAGCAATCTGTGAATCCGGATACAATCCCCAAAGCGGGGAAATATGCCTGTGTCCCGGATCTAACTCCTCATAGTCTTTGTCCCATTCCATAATACAACCATTTTTGTTGATGCGTGTCGGACGCAGTTTAGACAGAAAATACCGGTATGTCTGATACTCTTTCTCATCACAATCACCCACGATTTCATATGCGTGAATCACTGTCCGGAACAAAGCTCTTAAAATCTGATTATCCATCTCCGGCGCCATACACTCTTTGCCTTCACTGCCATCCTCTGTAATATATACATTTTCCGGTGACAATGATGGACCACTGACATAACAGCCATCCTCTGCCAACGTCAGATATTGTGTAAAAAAATGTGCCGCTTTCTTCAGTATCGGAAAAGCCCGCTCTTTCAAAAACACCTGATCTCCGGTATAAAGATAGCGATCCCACATGTGCAGGCTCAGCCAGGCTCCACCCATCGGCCATACAGATGAAGGAAAGGAAAAGCCGTTCCCTGCAGTATCTCCCCAGAGCGTCGTGGCATGATGCGCCACAAAGCCTTCACAACCGTATAGATGTTCCGCCGTCTTTTCTCCATTCGGAACCATTCTCTCCAACAGCACAAAAAGCGGCTCATGACACTCAGACAATCCTGTACTTTCTGCAATCCAATAATTCATTTCCGTATTGATATTAATGGTATAATTGCAGTCCCACGGCGGCGCATAGGTCTTATTCCAGATTCCCTGCAAATTCATAGCCTGAGTGCCCGGACGGGACGCACTGATCATCAGGTAACGTCCATAGTTAAAAAGCAATTCCAGCAATCCTTTGTCCGTGCCTCCTGCACGTACCTTCTCTAATCGCTCCGGCAAAGCTTCGACTGACTGTGTTCCAAAATCAACCGAAGCACGACGGTACAAAGCCTGATAATCCGCAATATGTCTTTCTTTCAAGATCTCATAATCCTGTTCTGCCGCATTGTGAAGCTGCTGCAGTGTTTTTTCATACGGAGATGTTTCATAAAAATTCGAATTAGCCGTAACATACAACACAATTTCGGATGCCTCCTCGAAGCTAATATAGTCCCCGATCCTGCTCGTCCGTCCATTTGTTTTTGCGGTCAGCATACAGTCAAAGCAGATCCCTCCCGGTCCACATTGTCCCGGCATATGCAAAACATTTTCTTCCGGTATATCAGTCCCCATATCATATGGTCTGCGCACAAGGTTTACCTGCATATCCAAGCGCGGCTGATCCGCGCTGAATTTAAATACCATGACCTGATCCGGATAAGAGACAAAGCATTCTCTCCTTACTTTCAGTCTATCCACGTCATAGGACATACTGACAATTGACTGCTCTAAGTCCAGTTCTCTTCTGTAATTTTTAATTTCTCCTCTCACGTTTTGAATAAGATACAAGGAGCACATCGGTTCATATGAACCAAAATATTTCGGACTTGATGTCATTGCCAGATAGCACAATTTATCTGCTTCCTTCACCTTGCCCTGCTGCAGCAGACTGCGGATTTCCTCCAGATACTTTTTTCCATCCGGGTTTGTTCTCTCATGATAGGTACCATACCACAGCGAATCTTCGTTCAATGAAATTTCTTCAAACCAGCTATAATCCGTAATCATAGCTCCTAACCGACCATTACCTATTGGGAATCCATCATGCCACGCATATCTGCTTTCTTTTGAATCCTCCGATATGATTATTTTATTCTCCATTGCTGTCAATCTACCTCCTGTAGCTTTTCAAAAGCACTGTTATAACCTTATGCAAATACAATTTCCGCAAGCGATACCGCAAAAGCCCAATGCATATCTCTTGTCGGATGATTCAAATAATTTGCAAGTAAATCCGTAATATCAACTCCACTGTGATACAACGTCATCCATCTCGCATAAACATCGCAAAGCGGTACCTCTTCCTCCTTCGCGACGTCTCGCATCTGCTGCATATAGCTGTCGAAAATTCCCTCGTTAAAAATCTTCACAAGTTCTCCCGCAATCTTACGAAGATTTTCACCCCGAAGCTGCGTATGTACTCTTGCACAAATCGGCTGTGGCGTCATCAAAATCACTTCACTTCCACTTTGTTTCAGCCACCTGACAATCATAGCCAACGAATCATGATAACTCTTCAGACCATCTGCCCCATTGCTGCAGTCATTGAGCCCGAAACACACCACTGTCAAATCCGGGTGATATGGAAGCAAATCCCGCTCCATACGTGCCAGCCCCCCCTGTGCACTATCTCCTGAAATCCCGGCATTGATGATATTAATCTGTGCTTTCGGATATAGACGTTTTAATATTTTTTGCAAATCAGCCGAATAGGAATTTTCCGTATCAAAAATCACGTCAACCCCCTCTTCCCCGTTCTCTGTCAACGCTGAAAGCACCTCAAAACACCCATTTGTCACACTATCCCCAAGAAATCCAATCGTTACCGGACTACTTCCAAAAGCATTTTTGTTCTTTTCATTCAATAATGAAATAAGTTTCATTGGCATAGCAAACACCTCACTTCTAACACTTAATCCGCCTTTGTTTCAAGCTTAAGTGGATAATCCCCAAGATGTTCCATCTTGAATCCATTTTTCTTATATGTCTCATAATCAAAGGCTTCCAGCTCATCGATTGCAAGCTTGTGAAACTCATAGAAATTGTGCCACCATTCATAGCCGCTTCCCAACTCTGCGTTCAAATATGCATCCGCTATATCACACCCCATCTGCGGTGCAACATAAAAAGCACCCATTGCAAGCACATTTACTCCATTTCCCGTAATTGCTCTCAATGCAGCCGGAACACTCTCGACCACACCTGCATGCACATGCGGACACTTGCTGGCTGCAATATGAATTCCCATTCCGGTTCCGCAAAATATAAGCGCTCTTTCAAATTCTCCTTCCGAAATCATGCTTCCTACTCTCAGACCCACTCTGTGAAACATGTTTTCCGTATCCTCCGGGTCACTTTCCGCTATGACTCCCACATCTGTAATTTTCCAGCCCTTTTCCTTTAAATAGGCAACCACTGCCTCCTTCAGTGGATATCCTGCAAAATCAGCACCTACAAGCAAATATTTATCTTTTATTGTTTTCATATCCCTTTTCACCTTTCCTCATTTCCTCATTTACCAGTTCCAATGATTTTACAGCATCTGCAAGCGTAATGATTCCATTCTTTTTACCACTTTGTATCCTATGAACAAAATATTGTATTTCCTTAAAATACGGAGCAATATCAGAAATATTTATTCCCAAATCTACTTCTTTCTTTTCCTCCAGTACCGGGACAAAGGGATTTCCGTCATTCGGGTATACTGTCAAATCCCCATCCCTGCCTAATACAATCGCAGCATTTTCCAATTTCACACGAAAGGTCTGTGAAAATGGCATATGAATCGGATAATCCCAGGATGCTTCCGCAACCAGACGCACCTTTCCATATCGATAAGAACTCCAAATATGCTGGATTACTTCATTTTCATCCTTTATCACCCAGGAATCCACATCATCCGGTTCTTCCTCCATCAGATATCGGATAAAATCCGCATCGTGGATATGCATATCCAATGCCATTGTCCCTGTCCTGTTCACGTCATCATGTCCAGCCATCCACATGGGTCTGGGACTAATCCTTGAGAAATAGCCTGCTACAATTTTTCCATAGGTTCCATCCTTCACAACTTTCTTTAAAAAAGAATAGGATTCGGTAAAACGAACCACATGTGCCACCTGGACAAAACTGCCATATTCTTTTTCTGCTTTCAGCATTTGTTCTGCTTCCGTTACCATCAGGCATACCGGTTTTTCGACGATTATATTTTTCACCCACCGCATTGCCTTAACTGCAGCTTCAGCATGCAAAAATGTAGGCACACATATGTCAGCAATATCCAGGATTTCTTTTTCAAGCATCTCACTATAATTTGAATAGATACGTATTTCTGTCATTGTATTCTGAATAAATTGGTTTGCTCTTTCCCGATTACTATCCGCAATTGCAACAAGCCGTACTTCCTCATGCAGCATCAGCCAACAACGCGCATGTACTGCGCCTATCCCTCCGCATCCAATCAGTCCTACTCTTAGCATATTTCATTCCCCTCCCATGTCCTCGTTCCTCGCACATGGCATTCGCCTTGGCGACCGATGCGCACTCCGCTTCGCTCCGGCGCGTATAATCTTTCAACGAGCTCCATTGCCTGACGGACACCTTCTTCGTATGGTTCCGGATGAACATTTTCAAGCGCAAAGCGTCCGGAATATCCAGCATCCTTTAATATTTGCATACAAGCCGCAAAATCAATCACACCACTTCCAACCATCGTATCTCTTAACCAGCTGTCCCCTTTTGCTTTCATCCAATATCTGCCCGGGGAAACCGCCCCACATTTCCACAAATAATCCTTCACATGGACATGCTTGATCTCATTTGCAAACGCTCGCAAAAATGCTTCCGGCTTTTCATTCACAAATAAAATATTACCCAAATCCCCGCAAACTCCGATATTTTCACAACGTTTCTTCATTTCGTCATAAAAAAACTGATACCCACCGACGCCGTTGACATAATAGCCCTGATCCTCATAAATGCAACACATTCCTTTTGTTTTCGCATAATCTGCCACTCTGGACGCAATTTCCACGACATGCATGATTGCTCCCGATGGCTCCGGGCTATTCTCATCTAAAGTAAGCCATGGCAATAACGTATGGTGCAGATAAGGTGACCCCAACGCATGTGCTATATCAATCTGCTCCATCAATATTTGTTCGCTATCTGTCCGATTCCATAGGTTAATACCGACAGAATAACATGCAACCGGAAGTCCATACTGATCAAGAACTTTTTTTGCCTCCCCTGCGGCCTCAACGGTCGGAATTGCATTTACTGAATCAAAATAAAAGTCTGCTATAACCTCAACGGAAGAAAATTTCAGCCTTCGTGCATATTTAGCGGCTTCTTCCATTCCATCGTTACGTATTTTCTGCGTAAAGCCGGCATACATTGAAAAATCCATCTGCTTGTCTCCTTTTCCACCTCACAAATTTACCAATATCTGTTCCAGGAGGGATTCACAAAGCGCATCAACGCCTCCAGATAAAAATAATCACCGTAAACAGCACATTCATCAATTCCCAGCCCTTGTGGCAATGCATGGGTAACATGACAGAGCAGGCCCTCATATTCCCTTCCGATTTCTCCTGCACAGTGATCAATGACTGCCTCCAGCATTTGTGCGGCTGCACTCTCAAAAATATGCTTCTGGGGCGCATCCTCCGGAAGGTACCTGCACATCTCATGCATTCCACAAACAGCCACTACTCCTGCAGAACTGTCTCTGGGCGCATCTGTACTTCCCGCAAACTCAAAATCCCAATGAGGGATCAGATCTTCTGGGAGTTTCCCCAGCATATAGTATGTAATGTCCCTATGTAGATTCACCAAAAATTCTTCTTTACAATAAGAATATGCAATAGGAAAACCGTAAACTCCCCAGGCCTGACCGCGAGACCAACAGGAATCATCAGAATACCCCTGCCAGGTAACTCCATGTAACGGTTTGTATGTTTTCGGGTCAAACTGATAATGATGGAAAGACGAACCGTCTTCCCTGATCAAGCACTGTTCTGTGATCCGCTGCTGTGAAATAGCCGCATCAATATATTCCTGTTTATTCGCTGCTTTACCGGCCCAAAAAAGAAAGGGTGTATTCATCAGGGTATCCATCATCGTCCTGCAGCCCTCGGCATTTTCCCAATTCCAGCCCCGGAGGATAAAACCACCCTCTTTCGAATAACTGGTATTATAATAATATTCTGCAGCATCCAATGCCAATTGTCTTGCCTTTTCATCTCCGGTTATTTTGTATGCGGCAACACAGGATGGAGAGTACACGAATCCCACATCATGGTCATCCACACCAATTCTTAAATCCAGCCTGTCCCTATAGGAACGCAGCTGCTTTTCCGCTATATCGCGAAACCTCCTGTTTCCACTCAATTCATATGCCAACCAGTAGGTTCCGGTCTGCATTCCACACACCCAGTCACTGTTCGTGCCTCGCGGATATGCAAAATTCACTGTGCAGGACTTCGCAAAGCTGTCTGACCATTTCGGAATGCTTCTTTCCAACTTATCCAATGCCTTTTCGACTGCCGCATCTATTTTTTTCTTAGATATCTCATAAGGCTTTGCAAAACGCTCTGCATGTTCCAGTAATACATTTCCTCTCATCGTATTTTCCTCTCCTTCCTGTCTTCCGGTATATATTCTTTCCCTTCTTCCCAGGCTGTTGCCCGAAAAATAAGTGGTTCCTGTGTTGTCTCAAATACAACGGTCAGCAGCTGCCGGATCATACCTCCCTGCAGTTGATCAAAGGGCGCTGGCGAAGTATCTAACGGAAGAGACATCCCTTTCCTCATCGTAAACGGAACGGTGGCATCAAACTGAACATGCAGCCTCTTTCCCTCCGCCTCCAGAATGACCGTATTCTCATCCGTAACCTCCACCGCTAATGGATCGCGGAAAAAGATTTCTGCAAACGTATGCCAGAACCAATAAATCCTGTCTCCACTCTTAAGAGGCTCTATCTCGTCCTGCACTACAAACACACTTCGATTTTCTTTTAATTCTACATAACGCTTTGCAGACTTTACCTGACCTCTGTACGCCGGTTCCATATCCACGCAATATCTGACATGCTCTGCAGACTGTTTGATTATTTCAATCCTGGCACATCCCAAGCTTCTCTGCCCCGGACTTTTGTCCGGATTAATTACATACACATTGTGCCCTTCTGCCCTGGCCGCATAATATTCATTACGTCCTCGCAACATGTACTGACTGCCCGGCACACAATAAATCCCCGAATCTATTCCCATCTCTGACGCAAAGCGAAATCCCATTGCTTCAAGATCAAAGGTTCCCAAATCCATGTGACTGTGTTCCAACGTATTATCTCCTGCATGAATGCAAAAGACCATTCCCTCTCCGCTCCAGTCACTCCGGGATACCGCCGTCCAAACCGCCTCAGACACATAATCCAATTGTCCTTCGTCCAAATTTGCATTTTCATCAAACCAGAGCAAATCCGTAAATCTGTCCATGCGGCTATCCCCGGCAGCCTCCACCTGCTTTCTGCGCAAAGCTGGAATCGTATGGTCCTGAAATTTTCTTGCCTGCCACATCACATATTGTGTTCCCAGCCTTAAAGTAGTTCCCGTATCTCCCTGGCTAAAAAATCCACTTGCAGACATCAACTGAAACGGAACCTTATAGCTCAAATGCGCTCCCGGTCCATCGCCAAGTCCAAAGGAGGAACCAAAATTTGTCTCTAATGCCTGTAATGCAAATACCAGATAATTCCAGGTATATGCTGCATAACCAAGCCCTTCAAACAGCTCTCCATCCGGTGACAACCAGATACATGCAAATTCCAGACTCTGAATTGCTTTTTCCAATGTGTCTGCACACAACTCTGTCTCATACTCACCAAACAATGTACCTGCCGCAAAAATCACACCGCTGTTGCAAATAAAGTTCCAATTGGTTCGCCGAATACACCATGGCCATTTTTTTTCATCCTCCAGACCGTAATAAAGCTTTCTTGCAGGCAAAAATCCTTTTTCCACCATAGCTTTCGCAATGCGTTCTCTTTCAGCCGCCGTAAATTCATCATAAAGAAAATCATAAGCCATACTGAGCGTTACCAATGCGCGCGAAGTCATCAGATAAAAACAGTCTCCATACCAATGCTCCATTCCTGCCATGGCAAGAACATGTTCTTTCAATCGGATCAGATATTTCTGCTGCCCGGTAGTCAGATATGCCCAGTAAAGTGCCAGCATGTCATCATAATCAACAATGGCTGTCGCAAGGGCTGCCTGCTCTTTGCTTCGATCCAATTCATACTGCACCTTACGCTCCATAAATTTGTCTGCGGTCTTAAGCAAATTCTCAGAAATTTTTTCTGCCTCTTTATTCGTCTTCGAAAGTCTGACTGCCCGCTCTACTTCTTCCCGATATCCCAGACTTCTAGGGCGAATCCGCGCCTTAAATTTTTTCATCAGATCAGCCGCTTTCGGTCTTTCATAAGCAAGAAGACGAACCATATACTGAATCCGTTTGGTATACATCGTCTCGCTGTAATCGTAAGGAAGGGATGAAATCACGCACAGTCCAAACCGGTCTTCATAGTAATATGCCCCCAGGCATTCCGCCAACATGCGCAGCGCAATGTAGCCGCTCTCCTGCGGAAATGCACGACCGAACAAGTCCTCTGCCGTCTGTATCGGCAGAAGCATTCTTTTTTCTTTCCTGATCACCGGCTGCTTTGCCATATATTTTGCATTTTTAATCCACATTCCGGTACCATCCTGTACAAAACAAACTGTATCCTGAAACAATTTTTTGCATGGCTCATAATTTCCAATATAGGGACTTGGATTCGCCGAGACACTCTCACAGGCTTTTTCAAATTTCGCTGTATCCGTATTCAGCACTGCAAAAGCGCACCCTTCCACATACTTTCCCAGTAAAAATTGATTTTCTTCCTGTTCTGTTATGGTTGAAAAATCCTTAAGCAATAACAGCTCTATCTTATCAATTTTTTTCTGCTTTGGAATCTCAAACTCTTCACTCACCAGATCAAACGGAATTACATCCGGGAATATCATGACCTCCTGCGCTTTCAAGCCAACCAATTTATCTTCCGAATAAGCCCGGATGATAAGAACGCATTCTTTATCTATCATAAGATTCAGAAAAGATACCTTCATTTTCACTTTATCACCAACCTGTAATTCATCCGCAGACTTAACCTGCACAGCTTCCTTCCAAAGTCCCCAATCTGAAACCTGATATCGCTCCGGTGTCGTATGAAATAAAATCATACCAAAAACCTCCATTTTATTTTCGTACCTTTGCCTGAGGCTGACTCATTCCTTTACCGCTCCAATCATAACACCCTGTGTGAAATATTTTTGCAGGAAAGGATATACACAAAGAATAGGAACTGTAGCCACAGTAATCGCAGCATATTTAATACTTTCCGATGCCGGCATGCCGGAATCCATTCCATCCATTGCGTTACTTACAATAATATGACGCAAAATTGCCTGCAACGGCAGTTTGCTTCGATCTCTGAGTAAAACAGTTGCCCAAAACCAGGAATTCCATGTGCCCACGCCATAATATAACGCGATAACTGCAAGCGTTGCCTTAGACAAAGGCAGTACGATCTTCCACAGAACTGTCCAATGACTTGCTCCATCAATCTGTGCTGCCTCGGTCAGACTACTGGGAATGCTCTCAAAGCTGGTTCTTAAGATGATCATATTAAACGTGCTGATACAAAAGGGGATCACCAGTCCCCACATAGTCCCATCCAGGTTAAAATCCCGAATATTCAAATAAGTCGGAATCAGTCCCCCTCCGAAAAACATAGTAAATGTAATCATCAGCATCAGGGGTCTGCGATACAGTACATTCGGTCTGGAAAAAAAGTACGCACCAAGGATGGTCATTATCATCTGAAAAAACAAGCCCACAGCCAGCAAAACAATGGTATTGGTATAGCCTTTCCAGATCAGCTCATTGGAAAATACTCTTTCATAAGCTACCACCGTAAATTTTAGCGGCCACAAAAGAATTCCCCTATGTCCCATCAAAGCCCAGGAATCGCTGAAGGAACACACTACCACATACCACATGGGATAAATGCAGACAAAGATCAGCAACAACAGCAGGGTATAGTTGATCACCTGAAAAACCTTCTCACCTTTTGACATTTTTCTGTTCATTATCATATCTCCTTCCTACCATAAACCGGTCTCCGTCAGCTTTTTACTCATCTTATTTGCCACAACCAAAAGAATACAATTGATCACAGAGTTGAACAAACCAACCGCAGCTGAATAGCTCCAATCCTGTCCTCCAATACCCATACGATAGACGTAGGTGGAAATAATATCTGCAGTTTCATAAATAGACTCATTATACAGATTCAATGTTTTTTCATACCCTACGCTCATCAGAGAACCAATGTTTAGAATCAGCTGAATGATAATTGTGGGCATAATTCCCGGAAGTGTCACATGAATGACCTGTCTCCACTTGCCTGCTCCATCGATCATAGCCGCCTCGTACAGCTGTGTATCCACACCGGATAATGCAGCTAAATACAAAATACTGCCCCATCCTACCCCCTGCCAGATACCGGAAAAGATATAAATAGGTCTGTACAGGGAAGGATTTTGCAATAACGCCTGGCGCTCCCCACCAAAGAAGGCGATGATATTATTGAACAGACCATCTGACAATGAAAACTGTATGATCATGCCGCAGACCACTATCGTTGATATAAAATGAGGCAGATACGTCAAGGTCTGCGTTATTCTCTTAAATTTCATATTTCTGACTTCATTCAGCATTAAAGCCAGAATAATTGGGGCTGGGAAACCGATAATCAGAGAGCCAATACTTATTGCCAACGTATTCCTTACCACTCTTCCAAAATAAGGACTTTCAAAAAAACGTATAAAATTCTCCAACCCAACAAAATCACATTCAAACAGCTTTTTCGCCGGTCGGTAATCAAAGAAAGCCATCAGAGCGCCATACATGGGCTTATAATGAAAACATATATAAAATAAGAGTACCGGCAACACCATCAAATAGAGAGTTTTATTCCGCTGCCAATCCTTCTTATGCCTTACCAGAAAATCATTCTTCATATTATATTCCTTTCCCATCCATTGCCTGTTTCTGCAAAAAGGGAGAAAATAACGACTTTCTCCCCTTTCCAGCCAAACATTAAAATATTAAAATATATCTTATCTTTCATTATAGCG
>JAGASC010000222.1 GCA_017621905.1 Roseburia sp. | reverse complement strand
TCATAAACGCTGATGTGTTCAGGCAATACTCATACGCAGCTGTGGTAAACTCACGCGGCACCAGTATAAATCCTGCATCAATTAATCCTTTTCTTGTGCTGAAAGATACCGCAACCACATAAATCATCGGCAGCAGACATAAAAGTGCTAACGCGATCAGCAGAAGGCCATTGCAAAATCCAAATAAAGTCCATTTGCTTTTTCTTTTTCTCATTTCGCATTCCCTCCTGCCTAAAATATTCTGTAATCAGCAAACTTATATGCAATGTAATAGGCGGCCGACATAAAAACCATAGACACGATTGTTTTGCAGATTCCCACTGCTGTCGCCAGCGAGTACCGTCCCTGTACCAGACCCAGACGATAAATAAATGTATCCAGTATATCTCCCGTACTATATACAGCCGGACTATACAAGGTATATACCTGATCAAAACCGGCACTTAACAGCGATCCAATGTTGAGCACCAATACCAGCACAATAATCGGTGCGATTCCCGGCAACGAAACATGTATCATCTGCCTGATTTGTCCTGCTCCATCCATCTCGGCTGCTTCATACAAGGTGGGATCGATTCCACTTAAAGCTGCAAAATAAACAACGGTCGCAAAACCAAATTCCTTCCATGTCTGTGACAGGATTAACGTCCAGGGAAACACTTTTGCGTTTCCCAGGAACGAAATCTGTTCAAGTCCCAATTGATTCAAAAACTGGTTGACAGCTCCTGTATCCACAGAAAGAAGCTGTATCAAAATACCTCCAAGGATTACCCATGAAATAAAATGTGGAAGGTAAATTACGGTCTGAATTGCACTTCTAAGTTTTCTTGCTTTCATTTGAAATAGAAGCATTGTTGTCAGAATCGCCATAACCTGCCCACATATAATTTCCATGGCAGAGATGAAAAAAGTATTTCTGATCGCATCCGGTAATCCGGGCAACTTTATCATTTCTCTGAAATTCTCCAGTCCAACCCACTCTGAACCCAAAAATCCTTTGATTGGTATAAAATCCTGAAACGCCATAACAAGGCCAAACATCGAACCGTAGGAAAATATAAGTACCAACACGAGTGCCGGCCAAACCATCAGATGCAGTGACAGCCCATTCAGCAATCGGCTTCTGCTCTTCCTTCTTCCATTCATATTTTTTGTATCCCTGACTGCATTTTTGTTAGTTTTTGTTACTCTCATACCACTCATTCACTTCCGTTGTTATCTGCTCTCCACCTGTTGCTTTCCAATCTTCCACGAAGGTATCAAAGGCATCTGCTGATTCTCCGAGAACTATATTTGTAAATACCTGCAGTTCCAAATCAGATAAGGTTGCGCTTGCCTTTACCATAGTTTCTGTGGAAGCGCCATAAAAAGCATCCTGAACATATTTTCCAGGTGTAATATAAGTTTCATCGATCATTGCCAGTCCGCTTTCTTTTCCAAATATCAAAGTAAGCGCATATTCGGTCGGATCCGTCGAACCGTTCTGGTGATTCATCACACTGTCGTAATTAGATACTGCCTGTACCGGAAGTCCATCGGAGGATCCCTTATCCAATGCCTCCGCAATTGCCCGCTGATTGATCAGGTTGTTGTTTGGTGTGTGCATGGTTGCAGGGGTATATTCCCATATACTGCGATTCTCAGAATCGTAAATAAAGCTGTAATCATTTGTCTGTTTATCAACAAAGTGGTTCATGATCTGAATCATAGCCTCTGGATGTTCACAATCCTTGCTCACTACCCAATATTGTGTATAGGAATTACCAATTGCAGATACTGCAGGATAATCCGCTTCTGTTGCTCCAGGCAATGGACAGCAAATCCAATTTGCATTTTTATCTACGTCCCAGCTTCCAGAGAAACTTAATGGTGTTACGTAATTATCGATTGTCATTCCAATTCTTCCGCTGCCCAGATCTTCCTGATAGTTGGCATAATTTTTTACATAAAATTCGGTTTCGATCAAACCTTTCTTGTAAATTTCCTGTACCTTCTCAAGCGCGGTTTTCATTTCCGGCTGAATGGTTCCGGATACCAGCGATCCGCTTTCATCCTCCAGCCAGATGTCCGGATAAGCCCCCATTGCATAAAGCAGTCCTTTATAGCATAAACCGGAATTGTAGCTGAATCCGATTCCGACTGTATCATCCTCTCCATTTCCATCCGGATCATTATTTTTAAATGCTTCGGCTACGGCAATCATCTCATCCACTGTCGTAGGAACTTCGAGTCCCAGATTATCCAGCCAATCCTGTCGAATCCAAAGAACCATAATGTCATTTGTCAGCTGGTCACCAGCCTGCGGCAGTGCATACAATTTGCCGTCTACCGTTCCTGCAGTCAGAGTATTTGCATCAATATTCATTCTTTCTTTTAAAGCATCTGATGCATATTCTTCGTAAACTTCGCTCAGGTCATACAGCATATCGGATGCCACCGCCTGTTCAAACCCTGTACTGTCCAAATAAAAGAAATCCGGGATATCGCCGGTACTCAGCATTAAAGAACGTTTTTCTGAAAACTGGTCACTTGGTACTGTCCATTTGTAGTTTACTTTTATTCCATACTCATCTAAAAGGGACTGCGTCCATTTGTTGTTGTTGATGTCTTCCCCCTCTGCAAATTGCAGCGTAGAATCCAGTGTTCGGACAGAGGTAACTTCAATTATCTCATTCCCCTCATCTGCCACTTCAGAATTTTCTACCACTTCAGTTTTTCCTTCAGTACCATCCGATGATGTCTGTTGTTCTGAGTTTTGACATGCCGTTAGGATGGAGCATCCCATCAATAACGCAGTCACAGCTGCTACCACTTGTAATCTTTTTTTGTTTTTCATTGCTTGTCCTCCTTGTTTCCGAAGGAAAATGTAGCTCTGCTTACAGTTTTTTTCGACTACAGATTGCAGCCACCAAAACAGAGTTTTTCCTTCTTGCTTTGTGTATTTTGGATAAATTAATTATAATTTATAGTGTTCTACTGTTACAAGTTCCACATTTTTACATTTAGTATTCAGTCTTGCCTATATTTATGTATACAAAAAGCACATGGCTTTTGAGGTATACCATGTGCTTTTTACACTTCACATTTTAAGTTATTTTTGTACGTCACGATAGGCCTGATTTCTTTGCACACTATCACGATACATTTGAGGTGTAACCCCCTGAAATCTTTTAAATAGTCTGGAAAATGATTTTGCAGACTGATAGCCTACCTTTCGAGCTACCTCCTCCACTTTTATATACTCGTTGCCCAGCAATTTTTTGCTTTCCTCCATGCGGCAGGAAAAAATGTAATCGGAAAGGTTCACGCCGGTAACGTTTTTAAACAATCTGGACAAATAAGAAGGATTAAAATGGAACCGGTCTGCCAGTGTGGTCAGCTGCAAATCTTCCTCCAGATGTTCATCAATATATTTTTT
>JAGASC010000221.1 GCA_017621905.1 Roseburia sp. | reverse complement strand
ATGCCCCCAGGAAAGCTGCCCCTTTACAGTATATATTATTTTGCCGGCTTCGTCATAAATATCATAACTGTCAAACCACGAAAAAAATCTTTGTTTAAATAATAGTTTCATTCTGCTCCCCCTTATATTCGTTGCTTGTAACAGTTCAGATACCTTCACTGTTACCGTTGCTTCCGATATATATTATATTTCACCCCAAGTCACTTGACAAGGAATATCTCCGTTTATTCAGTTTTACAAATAAAAAAGGTTACTGTCCACTCCGTTCCAGTAACGTGCATCCAGCCATTAAAAATCGCTTCGCGATGGGGCTGGATGCCTGCATATAAACGTAAAAATACTGACTACAGCCCTTCGCCATAGCCAGTATTTTTCATTCAAACCCTCTCTTTTTTACTCAGTAATACTAACCTCATCCCCATAAATTGTAACCCAGTCATCCCGCATGGAAATCGTATTCCATCCGTATTCCCCACAGGCATCACGAATCGAGTCCGCCTTTTCCTCATTCCCGTGCTCCCGCTCTGTATCATCGCAAAGAAGGAAGAAAACTTCCGTCGGGTACGGGTTTTCCGTATCGGAAAAAAGTGCCATTGGGATATCTCCGGTGCTGTTGCCGAATACCAGGACCGGTTTTTGCCCCAATTCCTGCATAATCTGGAAAACTTTACTGGTTTTCACGTTCTTAATGATGAGTTCGTCCCCCATCAACACTTCATCCTCTGCGGTGATATTATAGTGCATATCACCGGTTTCTCCCTGTCCGGTGGCCGTCATGGTAAAGTCGGTGCCAATGACCTGTCTCTCCGGAATATCCAGGGTTCCGTCAATCAGAGCCCGAACCGTAAACCGGTTGGTGCCACTGCAGATGTATACCGTAAAATCATTTTCCTGCAAATATGTAACGATTTCCAGCATAGGCAGATAAAAAGCATCCCCACGCTTTAAGTTATCGAAGCCTTCCGCATCGGTCTCCATGAATTGTTCCACGTAAGCGGTGTAATCCTCAATGGACATTCCGGCAAAGGCTTTTGCCTGCGCTTTAATTTCTGCCTCTTCCAATCCATCCGGAATCGATCGGCTCTCCCCGGCCGCAACGACTGTCTCGGCTACTTCGCGAATATCCTCCGGCGCGTCGTAGGTCGGATCATTTAATGCCCTCTCCGCAAACATGAGCCATTCGCCGTAGATCGGGAATGTCTCACCATAGAGCGTGCCATCCAAGTCAAAGGCCGCGATTCGATCCTCCACCGGGATAAAATCTTCGGATTTCTCATCTGTGACCGTTTCCACATAGCTTTCCAGTGCCTGGATAGCCGCTGCATCCTCCGTCCAGGTTGGGAAGTTGTCCCCTTTTTTGCTGCCACAACCTGCTAATGTCACGAAAAGCAGACATACCGCTATGCCTAAAACCGTCTTTTTCATTTTGCTATACCCCCTTTTGCATTTCTATTCGACTGTTCCTATATAATATATGTCCACGTTTTCTCGTTTATGCCTGTTTTTTTTATCTGTTCACTCCTTTTGATCAGAACCTCGTGGCTCGCAAAGTGTGTAAACACACTCAGCGAACTTGATTACTTTGTGGTTCGTAGTACAAACTACATTATTCTGACAATTAAGAAATTCTTAATTGTTTCTAAAAAAACTCGTGACATTTAGCGAAATATAGTGCATAATCTAGATGATCTTATTATATTCTAAATGCATTTCGTGATGAAAGGAGGCAATTTATGGAAAACAAATTTTATGAAATGAATATTGTAGGTTGCATCAGGCGACTTCCCATTATCAGAATTTCTGATGATCTGGACATTGCAAGTTTCGTACTGCTAGGCGATGCTGAGCTCGTTGTAAAGGCAGCTGCAGAATTGGTAAAAAAGATTCCAGAGACAGATTATCTGATCACCGCTGAGGCAAAGGGCATTCCTTTGGTACAGGAAATGGCACGTATCATGAATATGAAGCGCTATTTTGTTGCCAGAAAAAGTGTGAAGCCTTACATGCTGGATCCTTTCGTAACAGAAGTTTATTCCATCACCACCCAGAAGAAACAGATTCTCTGCTTAGACAGAGAAGAGAGCGATATGATCAAAGGGAAAAGAATCCTGATCGTGGATGACGTGATCAGCACGGGAGAATCTTTGAAAGCCATGGAGGCTCTTGTAGAAAAAGCCGGCGGTAAGGTTGTTGGCAAAGCCGCAATTCTGGCAGAAGGTGATGCGGCGAAGAGAAAAGACATCATTTATCTGGAATCATTCCCTGTATTCCCGGTACAGAAATCCAGATAAGTCAGTAGAGGAGAAAAGTCAGTGGATTACGTAGTAAATAATATTAATTATAGATACTCGCCGGATAGCAGGGATGTCTTAAAGAACGTGAACTTTTCCATTGAAAAGGGCAAGGTAACCGCAATTGTGGGTCCCAGCGGCTGTGGAAAATCTACTTTAGTTCAAATCTTCAGTAAGGTTATTCCGAAGCTGATCGGCAACGGCGTTTTAGAGGGCAGCTTTGATGTGCCGGAGGGAACCTTTGTCAGCGTTGTCAGCCAGACTCCTGAGAATCAGCTGTTCGGATACGGTGTAGAAGATGCCATTGCATTCGGTATGGAAAACTTAGGACTGCCGCAGGAAGAGGTGGTGGAGCGTATGGAGTACGTTCTGGATCTTCTGAATCTGCAGTACCTGAGAAACCGAAGTGTTGCGAACCTCTCCGGTGGTCAGCGCCAATCTGTGTGTATCGCTTCCGTACTTGCCATGGACCCGGATATTCTGATCATGGACGAGCCGGTAAGCTCCTTAGATCCCAATGGCAAGAAGATGGTACAGAACATTCTGGGCCAGCTTTCTGTCAACGGCAATACCGTTGTTTTGGTAGACAACAACCTGGTATGGAGCGCAGGTATCGTGGATCATGTCATCGGTCTTTTGGACGGCGAAGTGGTATTTGACGGCACCAGAGATGAATTTTTTAAGGATTTTGAGCTTCAGGAAAAGCTGGGCGTGATTATCCCCCAGGAGGTAGAACTTTACCGGGAGCTTTCCAAGCATTTTGATGATATGGAGCTTTTTTACACGATAGAAGAAGCCCGCGTCCAGATTGACAAAAAGATTACCAAAAAAGAGTTTACCGCACCAGTTCCAGCTGCCGCCGGCAGCGAGAACATCATCAGTGTTCACAACCTGGTAAAAACTTTCAACGATGGTTTCCATGCACTGATTGACGTAAATACGAACCTCCCCAAAGGACAGGTTATCGCTGTACTTGGACAGAACGGTTCCGGTAAGACCACTTTCGTAAAACACCTGAATGGCTTGCACAAGCCCACCTCCGGTGATGTACGTTATATGGGCAATTCCATTCTGAAAAAGACGGTTGCACAGATTTCCAAAAACATCATTCTGGTATTTCAGCATCCCGAACACATGCTGTTTGAGGAAACGGTTGAAAGAGAGCTTACCTTCTGTGCAAGAATGCAGGATGTAGAATTTACCCCTGAACAGATTACAGAAGTATTAGAGCATTATCATCTGGAGAAGGAACGTGAAACCTTCCCACTGAACCTTTCCATGGGCCAGAAGCATATGCTTACCATCCTTTCGGTTCTGTTCTCCAGTGCAGATGTCATCATCCTGGATGAGCCTACTCTGGGTATGGATGGCTTCCTGATCAAAGATTTGGAGCGCATGATCGCCAATCTGCGTGATCAGGGCAAGACTGTGATTATGATCAGCCATGAAATTCCTCTGGTGTTCCGCACCGTGGATTATTCCGTCATACTGAACCAGGGTGAAAAGGTATTTGAAGGCACCAAGGAAGAACTTTCCAGAAGAAGTGATATTTTTGACGCGATCAACATTTCCCTGCCGCCGGTGGTACGCCTGTCCCAGGAATACGGTTTTGACAAGGTGTGCTTTAATGTAGCTGATTTTGCAGAAGAAATGCTGAAACGATGCAATAGATAAGGAGGAACGTACAGAGTATGGATTATTTAAAATATGTGGATGCGGACTCCTTACTTCACAGACTGGATCCCCGTACCAAGTTCGCATTTTTTGTTGTGATGGCTATTCTCACCAGTGTTGTAAAGTCAGGAGTTGCACTTTTATTCCTGTTTCTTTTCTTTATTGCAATGTGGTGCGCCTGCCGGATTCAGAAGTATATGGTGGTTCTGGCACAAAAACTGAAAGTACTTTTGCTGTTTATTTTCCTGTTATGGTTCGTTCTTGGTCTGTTTGAACGGCCCGTTGTGGAAGGCGGCCCCATTTTCTTTGAGACCGTGATTCCTTTTGTTGGCGGACAGACCATTAACTTCTGCTTTGACTGGTACGATTTTTATAAGGGTGCTGTTTATGCGATGCGTATTTTCCTGATGATTTCCTCATTTTATACGGTGCTGCTTACCACCAACTTCAGTGAGATCATTCTGGGCTTACAGAAATGGCATGTACCCTATTCCATTGCTTTTGCAATCGGTCTGGTTTTCCAGATCATTCCTATGATTATTACCGAGCTGCAGGCGATTATGGAAGCACAGAGCTCCCGCGGTCTGGAAATCGAAGAGTGCGGTGCCTGGACAAAAATTAAGAACTATGTAACCTTCTCCCTGCCGCTTCTGTTCCGTGTCATCAGTAAGGCACAGGCAATTTCTCTGGCAATGCATTATTACCAGCTGGATTTCTCTGTTCGCAGAAGTGCTTATAAGGGAATCAAGGCAAGCAAATATGACGCATGGTTTTTGATTGCAAATGCGATTGCAATTGTGATTACCATTGTATTGAGAATGTATTTCTACATTCCAGTGTAAATATTATCATAAAATGAGGTGACAAACAAATGATTACAAGATGGGAAAATTTGACAAGGGATGAGATTGCAGCTCTTGACAAGGATAATACCATTGTCATGCTGCCCACATCCGCAACCGAACAGCATGGTGCGCATCTGCCCGTTGGTACCGATGCCATCATCCTGTCCACACTGATTGACAGAATCATTGAAAAAGGTACTTTTGAAAAAGGTAACCTGATTTTTGCTCCCCAGCTTTTTGTTGGCAAGAGCAATGAGCATATGGGTTTTGCAGGTACTCTGACCTTCAGTGCCACCACTTATTACAATATGCTCCATGATCTGGCCAAAAGTATTGCTGCCAGCGGATTCAAGAAACTGGTGCTTTTCAACAGCCATGGCGGCAACACCGATATGTGCAATCTGATCAGCCGCGATCTTCGTATTGATCTCGGACTGAATGTGTATGTGATTGACTGGTGGTTTACTGATTTCTGGCAGAACGGCCTGAAAGATATCAAACAGTCCGGTATGTACGGCGTTTTCCATGCCTGTGAGCTGGAAACCTCTCTGATGCTGGAGGCAAGACCGGAAACCGTTCATATGGAGCTTGCTGTGGATGAAGATCCTGCAGACTGCTTCAAGGGCGACAAATATGTAACTGTATTTGGTCCCGTAAATGCCGGCTGGAAAACAGCCGATGTGACAAAGAGTGGTGTCATTGGTGCACCTACCTATGCCACAGTAGAAAAAGGTCAAAAGCTTTTCGATTACGCGTGCGATAAGCTTCTTGATATATTTGCAGAAATAGCTGACATCAGCTATTAACTCATCGAGGAGGATAGAAATATGCAGAAGAAACTTTCATTTGTTAACATCATTTTCTTTGTAGTATTCGGTGTACTTACCGGAGTACTCTGGGCTTATCTTTGCCCGATCCCGCTTATCCCGGGTGCTGTTCATTTCAGAACATTTGCTTTTATTATCGTAGTAATCGGTTATCTGTTCGGACCTGTAACCGGATTCTTTGCCGGCTATATCGGAACCATCGTATGGGCTCTGCTGTCCGGTAACTTCATCCCGCTGCATTCCCCATTGACCGATGGTATCACTGTTGGTCTGTCCGCAGCACTTCCGGCTCTGATTCACTTACAGAACGGCAAGAAGGATCTGATTGCTCTGATTGACGAAAGCAAGGGTAAATTCATCGCAACCAGCCTTTTCTGGAGCGTACTGTTCGGATGCCTGATGATCCTTTCCACCAGCCTTTCCCTTTCCTACTTCACAGGTCTGGAATATTCCTACTGTGTCATCTGGATCGGTATCGCTGACGTAGTTCCGATCGCTCTTGCACCATTTGTTGTAATCTTACTTGCTAAGAGAATGAAGAATATCAGAAATATTGTTCCTTATATCTAGGATTTTGATTAGATAGAAAAGATAGATAATACGCGTAAAGCAGGACTGCCATGGAAATCCCTGGCAGTCCTGCTTTTTATTCATCTAAATATTTAATAAATCACTGTATACTTTGAGTGCTCCATCTGTTTCGTGAGCGAGTACACGTTTTGCTAATACTTTACCAAGCTGTACACCTTCCTGGTCAAAGCTGTTTACATTCCATACAAAGCCCTGGAACATTACTTTATTTTCGAAGTGTGACAACAGCGCTCCCAGTGTTTTCGGATTTAACTGGTCGCCGATAATGATACTGGACGGGCGTCCGCCTTCAAAGTTCTTATTGCGATTCTCATCCGCCTTACCACATGCAAAAGCTACGATCTGGGCAGCTACGTTTGCGCACAGTTTCTGCTGGCTCGTGCTGTCCTGAATTACAACATCCGTTTCCATCTGATTATTCTTAAATCCAACAAACTGCAGCGGTATGATATCTGTTCCCTGATGCAATAACTGGTAGAAAGAATGCTGTCCGTTTGTTCCCGGTTCTCCGAAAATGACAGGACCTGTCACATAATCTACCGGTTCTCCGAAACGATTTACAGACTTACCGTTTGATTCCATATCAAGCTGCTGTAAATGAGCCGGGAAACGGCTTAATGCCTGTGAGTACGGAAGAACTGCCGTAGCCGGATATCCCAGTACATTACGCTCATAAACACCGATCAATGCATCCAGCATCGCAGGGTTTTTGCATATATCTTTATTCTTTGCAAGTTCATCTTCTTTGGCTGCACCAAGCAGGAACTGGTCAAATACTTCCGGTCCGAATGCCAGGGACAATACAGCGCCGCCCACTGCGGATGTGGAAGAATAACGTCCTCCGATATAATCATCCATAAAGAAAGCTGCAAGATAGTCGTCGCTCTTTGCTAATGGAGAGGTTTCACTGGTAACCGCAATCATATGCTTTGATGCATCTAAGCCTGCATTTGCCAAAGCGTCTTTCACGAAAGATTCGTTGGTCAATGTTTCCAGTGTTGTTCCTGATTTTGAAACAAGTATAAAAATGGAATGTGCTACGTCAATCTTATTTAAAACAGCGGCTGCATCATCCGGGTCTACGTTGCTGATGAATTCAGCTTTCATTTTCATTGTGTCATGTTTCTTTGCCCAGTTTTCCAATGCCAGATACATTGCACGAGGTCCTAAGTCACTGCCGCCGATTCCAATCTGTACCACCGTAGTGAATTTTTCTCCTGCTGCATTTGTGATTTCTCCGGCATGCACTTTGTTTGCGAACTCTGCGATTTTCTTCTGCTGTTCTACATAAAAGCTGCGTTTATCAACGCCATCTGCCGTGACAGAATCCCCTAACTGTCCGCGGGTCATGTGATGGAGCACCATACGCTTTTCACCTGTATTGATTACTTCGCCATTGTAAAGTGCTTCATATTTTTCTGCAAGCTGTGCTTCCTCTGCTAATTTTGCGAGAGCGGACAGCACGTTATCATCTACCTGTTTTGCGCCATAGTTGAAAGCAAGACCTTCTGCCATGGGAACGCTGTAATTTTTTACACGTTCTGCACCGTTTTCTCCGGACATAACCTCTGCAAGGTTTACACGTTCTACGTTTAGAAGTTCTTGAAATGAAGCGAGAGTATCTAAATTATTCCATGAAATCATTTTTCATTTCCTCCTCGTTACTGGTATTTTTTTTCAAAACTTTATCAAACACCAGAATTATACTATTAAACAGACGTAAATTCAAGTAACCAAATACTTTTTCTGCCTGTTCAAAGGCGATCTTAATTTGCTCTTTCGCTAGCTCCATCAGGTATTTATTCACGGCTTCAAAATTTTCCTCATTTCATCAGCTCATCCGTCAAACGAATGATTTCCGGAGCAATCTTCTCACGTTCTTTCTGCGTAACATGATTATACAATGGATAGGCAGCCGCAAGAACGGCGATTCCGATCACCCCGATTATGATGCCGGGAAAGAACCATGTGTTCTGCCATACCATGCAGCAGCACATTCCGATACCCAAAAGTAAAGTACCTATCAAACCCACAATAAGCGCTGCCGTTGTACCTTTCTGTGTGACACTGGCATCCAATCTTCGTAACTGCTCCATTTTATCTTCCTCTGGTACAGCGTATTTTCTGCGGATGTTCTTTATTTCTTCCTGTTCCTTTGCGGAATAAGTAAACTGAAACGTTTCTTTCTCCTGATTATTCTCCATCATATCTTCTGTCTCCTTATCCTTTTGATTTCTTTTGTAGAATTGACAATTATGTAAATCGACATCGTAATTACGACTATGCTGACACCAGCTCCGGTCAGAGCAATCATAATCCGCTGATCTCTAAGTGACATTTCTGCCCCGAACTGTGAGAACATTGCCGTTTCCAATGACAGCATGGAAACCAGCGCCGCTGCCATTTTGATCACCTTTGAGGTGGATAGGATCGGGTTGTTATATTTCCGGTATCTGATCAGATCCCGGATAGCGGCAACCGTCACATAGAAAGTATACATGGCCATCACATAGATCAGAACATCGTGATATTCAAATCCTCTGTTCTGGTAGAGGATCATTAGAACAGCACCTGACAGTACCAGGTTCAGTGTGGTCAATATAATAGCACACAACCGGGACCGCCTAAGCTCCATCAGACGCTTTTCACCCAGCTTGTTCTTGTTGATATACCGTACCAGCAAAAAACGCATCACCGCAAGTATGGTATAATAAACTGCGAAAATAGCGAACCACGCTGAACCATAATAAAAAGCGGAAGCTACATTGATCCCTACATAAAGCAAATTTACACCAAGGGAGCAATACAGGGAAACATGATTTTTAAACTGCACATCAGTCATATAACGTTTCCCAAGGGGATGATCATAGATCTTCTGTTTGACCGCGTTATAGCGTTTTGGCAAAACCATTGCACCAAATATGCAGATAACAGAAAGCGTGTAAAAGGAAATAACATAAATCACATAAGCAATCGGTGATTCTTCCAACCCCTTCACAAACACAAATACAAGTGAAACTGTACTGAAAACAGTCAAAAGTATCATTACCCAGACAGGGGGATAAAGCAATTTTTTCCCTAATCTCTTCTCGTCCATTTTAACTTTACCTCCAAAATTCGTCTGCGTGAAACTTAATACATCTTAGGCGGCGTCCTTTGACGCCTTAGATGTACTTTTCACGCTATGCTCGTCTTATTTTCACGGTAAAGGTAGTCCCTTTTCCCAGCGTACTTTCCACACCGATCTCCCCCTGCATAATGTCCATGACCCTCTTTACGAGTGCCAACCCAAGACCATTTCCCTGGACAGAATGGGAAGTATCGCCCTGATAGAATTTTTCAAATATATGAGTGCCTACTTCCGGTGACATCCCGCAGCCGGTATCCCTTACTTTTACTATGGCGTGATGGTCTGTGACCGTCAGCGTTACAGATACAATCCCGCCCGCTTCGGTAAACTTGAACGCATTGGAGAAAAGGTTGTTCCACACAAGGCTTAACAGTTCTGCATCGGCCCGTACTTTAACATTCTCAGCAATGTCCGTGTCGATCTCAATTTCCGCCTTCTCCCATACATTCTCATACTGCAGCAGGCATTCACAGAGCTGTTCTCCCAGGTCAAACTCTGTAGTCTGGGGATAGATCTGCTGATTCTCCAGGCGATTGAGCTTTAAGATGTTGGTCATCATATCAGCAAGACGGCGGGAACCGTCCGCCACCCCTTTTGCGTACTCAATCCGTTTTTCATCGGATAATTCCGATGCCTGTAAAAGCGTGCCATAATTCTGCATGACAGCAAGAGGTGTTTTCATTTCGTGGGAAACATTGGCGATAAAATCCGTGCGGAGCGTTTCCACACTTCCCAGTTCCTCCGCCAGTTTATTAAAGCAGGTAATAATACGGTCAAAAATACCATATATACTAAATCTGCTTTGTGGTTCTATCCGCACGGTAAAATCTCCCTGAGCCATCTTCTCTGCTGCATCCGTGATGCGTTTTACCGGGCGCTCAACCGTCAGTTTTCTGCGAATGACATCAATTACCGTAAAGATAAGGCTGATAAAAAGTACATTCCAAAACGTCAGTACCGCAGCAGCGTTTACATTCTGATCGGTAAGCACAATACCGAGGTTATCTATCAGCGTGGAAACAAAGAGCATCATACAACAGGTAATTGCAAAGGCAACGACCAGGAAAAAGGTAAGATACCTGTTGAGCCCTTTTAAGATCCCTTTTATATATTTTTCACTCTTCATTTTAATACCGCCTTATATCCCAGTCCATGTACCGTCACAATTTCAAAGTCTTTACAGTCGGACAATTTCCCACGGAGTTTTGTCATATAAACATCCACCGCTCTCGGTGCTGTCTCTGTATCGGTATCCCAAAACTCATCCATAAGCTGTGTCCTTGTAAAGGTCTTTTTCGGGTAGGACAGTAACTTATAGAGAATACTGAATTCCCTGTTTGTCATAGGAATCTCCTCGTCGTTCAAGTAAGCTGTATGCTCGTCCGCATCCATCACAAACCTGCCGATCTCCAGCTTTCTGCTGGAAGCAATCTTAGCACGGCGAAGGAGTGCACCAATCCGCAAAAATAATTCGTCCAGGTCGATGGGTTTCACCATATAATCGTCCACTCCAATGCGGAATCCTCTCTGTTTCGATGCAATATCATCACGGGCCGTCATAAACAGGATCGGGATATCGTCATTCAGCTCCCTGACATGGCCTGCAAACTCAAAGCCGTCCACACCGGGCATCATAATATCAGAAACAATCAGATCATACATGCTTCCGTAAAGAGCATCGTAAGCTTCTGCAGCATTCAGACAGCCGGTAGCTTCATAGCCGCTATGATTCAGGAAGGAACAAACAGTCCTGTTCAGCTCCTTGTCATCTTCTACCACTAATATTTTGAACATCGCATTACCTCCGTAAATTTTCATCATTTATTTTATATCATAACACCCAAATGTTAAAGTTTTGTTTAAGTTATGCATTTTTTTAATTTTTTTCATAAAAAGCGGAGCTGTGTCACATCGTGACACGCTCCGCTTCTCAAAGTGATGCACCGGACTCCGGTAATCCAGGTTAATGGTACCGATAACGGCAAGCGCCTCAAACAAGGTAATGAGAATTGCCAGAATATAACGGAACGGAATGTAATTAACCTCACGCTGTACCTTTTTTTTGTTTATGTCATAGGTAATTGTTTTCTTCATATCACACCTCGAAACAAGCAACGGATGCCACGCTTTGCGAGCCATCCTTATGCTGACATAAGCGAACCACCATTACAGTGCCTCGCTTATTGTGGTTATTTATTTTTTCGCTGCCTCGTACCTTTCGTTTGCTTCAGCGGTCTTCGCCTTTGCTTCGGCGATCTTTGCAGCTCGCTCTTCCTGAGCCTTTGCAGCTCTTTCAGCGGGAATCATGTGGGCATCATCCCAACTTTTCTTTGCATCAGCCTTTGCTTTGGCATATGTGTTATGGAATTTGTTTTCCTCGAAATTCGCTTTTGATTCTGCCTTTACCTGCTCAAACTGAGCCTTGTCAACCTCGTGCTGTGCCTTTGCACTTTCCTTCATGTCCTGAAATGCCTTCTTGAAAAATTCTGCCATTGTTGTTCACCTTAACCTTTCATAATTTTGTTGCTGAGAGCAATGATCTTATCTGCGTATTTTTTGCGGCGGGAGCCGAGAATACCTTTATAAATCGGATAGTTGATAATCGCCATCAACATACCGACAATACCGATAATGATACCCGGAAGCATCACATCTGCCATACCGAGCGTTGTTCCGATGTCGGTCATAACAAGGCTCATTCCGCAGCCCATGATGATGGCGCTGATACTGCCGAACACATAACCGAATACATTTGCCGGTCTCTTTACCTTTGCATCCAGTTCACGGAGCGCATCCAGCTCAGTGCTTTCCTTTTCGATATACTGGGTACGGATCTTTTCTACCATAAAGTTCTGAGAATTACTGTTCATACTGATTACCTCTTTCACATTTATTTTTTGATCATGGTGGTATCATATAATACCAATGTTTGCAAATCGTTTGCGAAATGTTTGCGTTTTAGTCAAGCGGATATTCGCTACTCTGCTCATAACCGACAAGCCGCTGTTACGGTTTGTCGGTTAAATTGCGGAATGTCTTTCGCCGGTCATTTCTTCTGTGAGCTCCAGAATCCTTGGTGTAAATTTCGCCTTGGTCCTATTGAATACCGTGCGATAAACAGGATATGCAGCATCCATACCCAGTCCACCGAGTACCGCAATCAGCACGCCGATCACAGTAAGTAAAATTCCGTTCCCTATGATCTGCATCGTCAGGCACATACCAAGTCCGAAAACCAACAGCTCTCCTTTTCTTCATTTTCTTTTTCATCCGGAACGGTTTCGACAACCGCTTCAGATCCCACGGTCTCCTCTGCTTCCTTTTCAACTTCGCACTCTACATCAGCCTGCGGTTCTTCTTTCAGCATTTTCTTCACTGTAACTGCTGCAGACCTAAATCCCTCTACAACAGCGCCTACCGCCGCACCGCTGGCAACAAGTCCGCTGAGTGCAACAACACCGGTGGCCGCACAGGCTGCTCCTACATATTTCCCGATTTTCTTCATATTGATTTCCATGATTGATCTCCTTCCATTATCTGAATTGTTTCGGTTGATGGTATTAAGATACATCCTGAATGTTCCGGTTATATTTATGTTTTGTTTGAGAAATATTAAAAACTTCGTTCATTCCGATGGTTTTTCCGGATACAACAAACTGACAGGGAGCACTTGGAATAAATTTTTCTTTTTTGCTTTCAGCATCCTTTTCACACAATTTTGAAACCGGAAAAGAATCATATAGCCTTCCTTTTCTTCCAACTGTTTCTTGAAAATTTTTTGACAATAACGCAAAAAGGACACTTCCCTAAAATTTCATTTAGGAAAATGTCCTTATTTGTACAAAATATGAACTTGAACTATCTCGACTTTATTTTATAATCGCTTGTTTTTCTTTAATAAGCTTAAAAAAATTGTCGTACTCTTGTCGTACTTTACAACTGTTCGTACCGAAAAACCTTGATTTTACCGGTTCTTATTTATCCAGACTCTTCATCGTGGGGATAGAACTTCATATTTTCTACATCATACTGTAATATCCCGTATTATCAAGTTTCGTTAAGTATTTTAATTTCCAATCATCACGTATTATCAAGTATTGTACGAAAAACTTTTGTTGCACTTAAGTAGCAGTAGGCTATTTTTTGTTGCAGTACAGTTTTATCAACCACGCTCACACTTTTCAAGGACTCTTCCTTAAAAAATCTTTAAATTACGTGATAAATTTTCAATTGATTCAGTTTTCTTCATATCAGTTACTTCGGCGTAGATATCTAACGTAGTTTCGATATTTGCATGCCCCATAACTGCTTGAATGATTTTCACATTCGTTTCATTTTCGCAAAATCGTGTACAAAAAGTGTGTCTTAAGTGATGACACGAAAAGTGAGGAATAATAACCGGTGGTCTATTCTCTTTCTTCGCCTTAACGATTTCCTCAGAATTATGAGATTCCGTAATTCTCTTAATTGCACGATTGATTGCCTGAGGATTGTGAAGATTACCAAAACGGTTACAGAAAATGAAACCTGACATACCATCAACTTCCATTTCATTCTTAATTCCCGTTTCTTTCTGCATTGCCTTCTCTTCCAGGAATGCATCTCTCACTTCTTCCATCATGGGAATCGTTCTAATACCAGCATCTGTCTTTGGTAAAGACACTTGAAATTCACAGCGATAACTGTTGTCACTTCTCGGATAATAAGTCACGCTATGATTGATACTAATCATGCTCTTCTCATAATCCAAGTCTTTCCAACGCAATCCAATAACCTCGCCAATTCTACAGCCGGTTCCTAATAATACAGTAAACAACGGCCTCCAACGATAATATACTGGATGATCAGCAATATAATTCATAAATGCTCTCTGTTGCTCAAGCGTCAGTGCATGACGAACACCATGATTTTTGCCTGGTCGTTTTTTAACCTCTGCCATTACACCGTCACATGGATTCACACGAATCAGTCCATCACGTACTGCCAACTGAAATGTTGGACGTAATACTGTATGAACGGTCTCTAACGTATTAACCTGAATTCCTCTCTCCTTGAGAAGATGAAGATAAAAGTGTAACACATCAGAATATTTAATATCTCCAATTTTCTTTTTACCAAATGTATCTCTCACAAAATGGTTATAGATATAGGTATAATTCGTATGCGTCGTCGATCTTAACTCTGTCTTCGTCGAAATATATCTGTCGAATACAAAATTCAAATCTGATTTGCCTGCCGCATATACATCCAACCCATCCAACTGATCTCTGATTAGCGTCTTTTCCTTTTCTCTCAATTCCATCAAATCTTTTGAATACAGATATTTCCTGTTATGAGTGAATGGATCCGTATAGGTGTAAATATACATCAAGTCATATTTACGCTGTGTCTCACCTTTACGTAAGACTCTTCCTCTATTATCTTTTCTTGCTTTCGCCATACCATGCTCCTTTCCTTTAACAAGAAAGAGGCATTGCACTTTTCATCAGCGTCGCTGATTGATAACCATATCAACTCCCTGCTGCACGATCTGCGTTATAGTTTTATTATAAGCTTTAGCATACTGGCTAATAGCTGCATGTTCTTCATCAGTAACCCGGATAGTTATGGTCTTAACTTTGACCTTATCTACCTTAGGTCTTCCCATTTTAGCCATGTACACCGCACCTCACTTTCTATACCCTTATTATACTTTTCGTACAACACAAAGTCAACGGTAAAGTGCAACAACTCTTTAGCATTCTAATCTGAATGTTTCAAGATATTCTTCAAAAATATCACAGTTAACTAAAACAACCTTGTCCACCTTATAAATGGCCTTTGCTTCCTTTGCCATTCTTTCAAACTTGCTCTGACACATGCTGTATAATTCAGCACCCTCTTTATAACGTACAAATTTCTTTCTATTTGCATCTGCTCTTCTTGCCATATGTTCATCCTCCTGATTTGCTTTACTTATTATTACAGTTAGGAAGATTGGATCTGCTGCTCCACACCCAGCAGATCCCTATCTCGTAATCACTCAAAATACTTGATAATATATCTTCCTACTTTTCTGGTGGGGACGGAAAATCATCAATCTGGTGTGATTTTTTAAAATTTTTTATAAAAATTTTTCTTTCAGCATTTTTATCAGCTTTTCTTTGCGCCATCTTACTGCGTCTCTACTCACACCCATTTCTCTTGCCAGCACACACTCGGCTCCTCGTTCCTCCGCAAAACATGCCAGAAGAAATTTCCTATCTTCTTCAGGAAGTTCATCAAGCAACTGATTCAATCTTTCTAATTCCCATGTGTGCATTGCTACCTCTTCTACATTTGTATTCCAATCAGGAATATCAAACGTATTTTGGTCCTCGTATTCAGCACACTCCTGCATACCTTCAATAGAAAGGTAATACACGCCGTTCCCTTTTCTGGATTCTCTTCTTCTGTTTAACTTTTTCTGTTCTGCGTCAAAAAATTTCCTGATCTCTGCCGTCTGTTCTTCACTCAATCCCGCTTCTCTACAAGCGATTTCATACTTAATAATCATCTGTCTACCTCCGATTTGATTTGTTAATTGGCTGTTCATTGCTCTGTAACTTTTCAAATCGAAGGCGGTGCTCTTGCCTTTCCTGCCATCTTCTGCGGTTCCTCCCATGCAAATTTGGGCGAATGTCCGCATCGAAAACTTAAAAAAGGGCATAAAAATAGCCCCACACCATTACGATGTGAGGCATATACACCTTAACTATGAAATTTTAATTGTATGCGGTACTTCTCCCAGCATACACATCTTACTATATATAAAGTCGGACTTTCAGTAGGACAACCGTCGGAACTTTATCGGACAATTGTCGGAAAAAAGTCGGACTCAATCAATGAATCCATGAAAAACCAATGTTCTCGGCTTTGTCGGTTCATAACTGATAACACCATTTGCAGATAGTTTCTTCAGATAATGATGAACAGTTGATGTGGAACTATAACCTAATAATCCACATAATTCTCTGACCGTAGGTGGAAATCCATTCTCATGCAGAAAACCTACGATTTCTGCCACTACAGCTAATTCTTTTTGCGATAATCTACCATCAGACATACTCATATTCCTCCTTTTCCTCATCCTCAATCAGAAATGTTTTCAGTTTTGGAATAGCACTTCCCCATAAGGAGATTCCAAACAACATGATCGATTCCTTCTTACGATCATAAAATCTGCTTCTCTCCATATTCAGAAGTTCCAGCATCTCACTTTCTGTATATTTAAACTTGCTCAGATAACATTTTGATAGGATTTCAAAGTATAGATCCCCATTTTCGGGAAATTCCTTTACTTTCAGCATAGCTGTATCTACCAATTCAATCATCCATCTGGTCTCAAACAAAGCACGTATCCTTCCTTCAAATCGGTCTTTTTCTTTGTCTGGTGCGAATTGCTCCAAATAGATTAAGGCTCCATCCAAATCAGAACCACAATAATAGCACATCTCATCTGCAACAAGATCGGCTCGTCCGATTGCTGACCAACAGACCCTGCGATAAATGCTCAAAAGTATCTTTGCCTTCTGATACATCTCTTTCTCATCAATATTATCCATTCTGCACATGGAACGAATACTGTTCCATGCTTCCGTATTTTTTCTGCTCAATAGTTTCGTCTCCCTTCATGATCACTACACTAATTAAATAATTCTTACTCTCTCGTCATATACAGCAAAGGGAAAGAATACCGTATACGTCCGTTTCTTTATATGAAAAGCTCGACCTTCGGGTGTCTCCCGGCAAGTTCCGATGCACTTACGCGCTGCCAGGTGCTTATCATTCCATTAATTTTTTGCTTCTACAAACCATTTATAATTTTCTTCATAAAACAGATAATGTGGACTGCCTGATATGATACAGGTATAGCGAAGACCAACACCTCCAGCTTTTAAACTTGCAGCTCTCCTGCAATCCGTTATTCTCTGGATTTCAAATTTACGACCATCTTCCCATGTTATCCACATGGGCTTTATCTGTCCTTCCGGAGTAAATTCAGCAGCAACTTTCACATATATCTTTGTTTTTGACATTTCATCACCTTAATTCACTTTTAATAATTCTACTCCTGTTCGATTTCCACCTTCAAAATATCCATGAGGATGAACCGTGTGATCATCCTTTGCGTTCACTTTCGACAAAATACGGTCACGATACATCAATCCACGTTGGATACTTTCAAAGCCAAAACGTCGCCGTATCATATCTACCGTTATATCCATCTTGTGAAGTTTATCTCTTTTTTCCTGACTAACGAATAAGTCTAACTGAACAGGACAACAAGCATCTACAAGATCACATCCCCTGACACCAATGCTTCGGATTGGACGTTTCCACTGATAGCTCTCGCGAAATAATTCCATTGCAACTTCAGCAATCTCACCGGTTATATCTGTTGGCATTGTGAGCTTTTTCTGTTTGGAATAACTGTTAAGTTCCTTATCTCGCACATGGATCTCCACCACTCTGCATTTGAAATTATTCTCTCGTAATCTGGCCGATACACTCTCTGCCAGAACATAGGTAATAATCTTTACATCCTCCTCGTTCTCCAAATCCCTCGGTGTTGTTGTACTGTTACCAATGCTCTTGATCGGTGCATGATAATTTTCCTGATTCACGGGTGTCTGGTCTTCTCCATTCGCAAACATATGAAGAACCAATCCCATCTTTCCCAGCTGACGTTGCAACAACTGTGGTTCCATTTTTGCCAAATTCCCAATGGTATGCACGCCAAAAAGATTCAATTTCTTCTGTGTAGATCTCCCCACATAAAGAAGATCCTCTACCGGCAATGGCCAGACAATCTTTTGATAATTATCCTTGTCAATTACTGTAATCGCATCTGGCTTCTTGTAATCAGATCCCAATTTAGCAAATATCTTATTCCAGCTCACACCTATACTAACGGTAATTCCAAGTTCGCGTTTGATTCTGGAACTGATTTCTTGAGCGATTTTCAATCCATCTCCCTTATAACTTGCACTAGCAGTCACATCCAGCCAAGACTCATCCACACCATAAGCCTCCTGCTGATCCGTGTATTCTCCGTATATCTCATGTGCAAGTCGAGAGAACCGCAAGTATAAATCCATATTAGGTGGAACAAAAACTATATCAGGACAAACCTGCTTTGCCTGCCACAATGCCATACCAGTCTTCACACCAGCTTTCTTCGCCAATTGATCCTTTGCAAGAACAATACCATGACGTGCCTCCGGATCTCCACCAACTGCCAAAGGCTTTCCTCGAAGTTCCGGGCGATGCAACAATTCAATACTGGCATAACAGTTATTCATATCCGAATGTAGTATCACTCTGTTCATTTTCTCACCTCTAACCAGCCAAAACTCGCAACTTATAGCAACATTACTCTTGACATTTTTATGTTTCTTTTCTATAATTTGCTTATAGTTACTACTTCTTGCGTGTTCTTGCTGATTGTATGATAGCAACTAATCGCAAGTTTGTCAAGAATAAAGCCGCAACTTATAGCAACTTAATTTAGAATGGGAGGCATACACATGAAATCATTTAAAGACAAAGTAAAGGAGCACAGAGGAATACTTAACCTGAGTCAGAAACAACTCGCAGAAAAATCCGGTATTGGTTATAGAACCATCACTTCCTACGAATCCGGCGAACGTTTCCCTCACTCAGCACAGTTATATAAACTAGCTAAGGCTCTGGGCGTTTCTACCGAATACTTAAAGAATGATGAAATCGATGATCCCGCATATGGCTTAGATAGAATGGAATATGTAGAAGAAATGCGTCAGCAGGCTGGCAAGAAAGATTCTCTTGATCTTGAAGAAATGTTAAAGCAGAACCAGTCTTTATTTGCTGGTGGTACGATTAGCGAAGAAGCAAAAGATGCTTACTTTCAAGCTGTTATGAAGGCTTATTTAGATTGTAAAGAGGCAGCAAAGCAGACTTATGGCAGAAAAAAAGACAACTAATCTTGTTAGCTGTCCGTTCTTTAGTACACGTAAGATGATATTCTTACACTGTCACAATCTACATTTTATTTTGTAACCGGAAGGAAGTGAATTCCATTGACCATTGAAATGATTGCCGATGCGGCCCAGAAATTAAAAAAGAAATATGATGAAACTGATCCCTGGAAGCTGGCATCTGCTATGAATATCCATGTGTCGCTGGTTCCTATGGGACTCTTTGAAGGATGTTGTAAAGGATTTTTTCTCATCCATAAGCGAATCAAGCATATCACCATTAATTCGGATCTTCCAGAAGAATACCAGCGTGTTGTATTAGCACACGAACTCGGTCATGCCGCACTACATGCAAAAGCTGCATCCGGTGCTACATTTCATGAGATTATATTATTTGACTCAACCGATAGACTGGAATATGAAGCAAACGTTTTTGCTTCTGAGTTACTACTGACCGATGAAGCGGTACTCGAAGCACTAAATGACGATATGTTTTTCTTCCAGGCAGCCAAATATCTCTACGTTCCATCGGAACTGCTTGATTTTAAATTCCGTATCTTAAAACGCAGAGGATACAAAGTTGAATCTCCACTGGTATCAAATGGCGATTTCCTGAAAAAATTAGAAAAACAGATGCCGGAGGTACAGAGCTATGACTCCTAAAAATGATAACTACGAACACAACCTATATTACACCCAGCATAAGTGGCTTCCGCATTTCTTTTATGGAGCAACAGCTCCACTTATGAAAGAAATACAAGAGCAAAAAGGACAACTCTTTATTGATCTCTTCCATGCCATGCATAAGGATGAAGCCGACTATCTTTGTCCGATTCATACAGACAACTTTACTGTTACTTCCTATATAAAGGATGATCAAAATATTTTACGTATCATCATGCCGGAACCTTTAGGCCGTCTTTACTGCCGAAGCGTGTATCTGTGCCATAACAAAGAAACTAATGCAAAATCATATTATACCGTAGAGCAGACCAGCACTGGCGATTACTACATATGTTCCTGGTTGGACACTGGTGCACATATTATATATGAAGAAGCACCTGATAATATCGATGATGAACTGGAATTTATTCAGAAATATTTCCACGCAGGATTTAATTTGAATGATGCTATTGCAGTTACAGTCCCACAGTAAATTTCATCCTATGGACAAAAAAGACCAATCAAATGCTGTTCATTCATAGCACTGATTGGTCTTTTCACTATTGTCTTCTATCATAATCTAAATATATTCTTTGCCTTATTATCAAATTTATGTAATTCTACATATTCAGATATGTAATAGGATTTTGTGCACTTTGATTGAGTTTAAGACCTGCAATAGATTTATACAGATAGAATCTTTCTGATTCATCCATTGGTTCATGCTTCTCATATTTCTCATCCACAAAGAACAACCTGTCTTCCGTCTTAGACGTCAAAACAATATCCTGTCTCGGAAGTCTATCTTTTGCATCTTTACAAACAAACCATTGCGTCGGTTTATAAACAGCTACAATAAGAGAATTATAAACACCAAACACATAATCGACTTGTTTTACACGATTCATAGATGCTCTCCATACACCACGCACCGCATCATATAATGTATCCGGATCCATCCCACGTTGGTAAAGTCTGTTAATCTTAATTACAAGGATTTTGTGTTTGATATCCTCTTCCAATAATTCTACTGCTCCAAACTGCTTTTCATACTCTTCGACTGATAATGCCTCGGAAGAATGGTGACCAGCAACTATATTAGTTAAGCCACAATCGCTTATATAATTAAATGCGTTAATAAGAGCAGCCTCTGCAGCAAAGGCTTCGGCTTCAGACAGATTTGCATTAATAATAATCTTTTCCACCTCAAAACCATCTGCTTTGATATCGGAAATCGTTTTTAATTTTAACCTATCACTTTCAGGACTTGCCAGACTTTCTCTTTCATGTTCAAAAACTCTGTTGCCAGTTCCTTTTCCAATATAGAAAATCTGCTTATTGCGTGGATCAATCAATCCATATACATAATATGCCCCCAAAGAAATAAGACTTTTTTCTGAAAATTTGTCCATGTTTATTCACGCTCCTACCATAAGCAACCGATTGAATACTATACACATCCTTATTCTTCTATATTCTATTCAAACCTTAGAATAATAGCAAGCCTTTTCCTAAATCATCACCTGTTGATCCTACAAAAATCAAAAAATATAATCCCACTCTGCATTTCTATAGTCACCAATTTATTATTTTGCTATAATAAAGGTTAGTAAATACTGGGGAGGTTTGTCATGAAGTTACTTTATTCAAATATATTACCACTGGGGACATCGGACAATCAGCAAACAATCGTTGACTGCTTTACAAGTGAATTAAAAAAATCAGATCGTGTAGACATATCTGTTGGATATGTTTCAAGAGCATCTCTCGAAGAGCTCGAAGCTCTTGTTGACCAAAACGCAATTAAAAACATCTGCCTTAACATTGGAATGTACTATATTGAAGGTATACCAGAGGGTTCTTATCATACTGCTTTAAAATTAAACAAAAAATGGAAAGATTCCGGCATTGGTGAAATCAGAATTGTAAAAACTTTTAAGTATCACGGAAAACTTTATGCCTTTTATAAGGATGGGGTGGCACATTCTGCTATTATTGGTTCTGCAAACCTCGGTGCAATTAAACTGGAAGCTTCAAACCGCAGGCAATATGAAATCGCCTCTATAACAGACGTCCCTGAAGAAGTAATGGAAATAACATCTTTTATCGACAACCTCAAGGCTCCAAATATATCTGCAAACATCGCTGATATAGATGGCATGCCGCTAATCCATGAGACAAATACAGCTCTCACAGGAATAGAACTGGTTACTACAGTACCACAGTCAAATGTTGATTTTTATAAACGTTGTGCCGCATATGCTTCATTCCTTCTCCCGCTTAAAGTTCCTGCATATGACGAAAGACACATGGATGATGGAAAACATTTTACCAAATCAAATGTAAATGTTTGTTATGCAGCTCCAAGAAGCAAGCGTAAATCCAGAGATTGGTTTGAAACTCAGCTCACTGTTGCCAAAGAAATCACTCGTACAGAAGGATATCCAGAAAAAAATGTGCCATTTTATGTAGTTACAGATGATGGTTACTGGTTCAAAGCACATACTACCAGCGATGGCAACAAACAATTCAGTGCAGTAGGCGACGAACTAATCATGGGGCGTTGGCTTAAAGGACGCCTTGCCGCTGCTGGTCTTGTAAAACCTGTTAATGATACTCAGCTTGACACTGACCGTTCAGGTATGATTACACAAGAAATGCTTAAAGAATACGGATGTGAAAGTCTATATTTGAAAAAGACAGGACAAACTGCACTTGATGAAGAAGGTAATCCATTAGATGTATGGATGCTTTCCTTTAAACCAACCAATCCGGAAGGAGATGAATAATAATGCAGTATCTGAAAACATATCTCAAGAAAATAACAGACCGCGGAAATATAAAACTTGCTGAATCCATCTCTAAAACTGCTGAGGAAGTTGGAAACAAACACTTAAAAAATTTTTCATTCACAAGCCATGAGATTGGTCTGCTGTTCGGAAACGTCCAGTCAGGCAAAACTGGACAGATGTTTGGAATTATGTGTAAAGCTACGGATCTCGGTTTTCCAGTTTTTGTTCTTCTGACAACTGACAATGTAGTATTACAGCAGCAAACGTTAGACAGAGTAAAAGCTGATTTGAAAGGTTTCTGTATTTGCGGTGAAAATGACGCAAGAATTTTTACAGAAAACAGTTTGCTTCTTCCAACTATAGTTGTTCTGAAAAAGAACGCCAGAGTCTTGAAATTGTGGGCAAATATTTTCAACTCAACAGGTTTTATGCGTGGAAACCCTTTATTCATTGTAGACGATGAAGCAGATGCCGCATCACTGAATACATTGGTGAATAAGGATCGCCAGTCTTCTATAAACAAATATCTTGAAATCATTAAAAATGGTGCATCCAGCAGTTTATACCTGCAGGTTACTGGCACACCTCAGGCCCTTTTATTACAGACCCTTGCATCTGGCTGGCATCCGCTGTTTACATATTACTTTCAGCCTGGTGACAGTTACCTTGGCGGTGATTTCTTTTTCCCTGCCAGCAAACCAGACTGTATTACTTTTTTAGAGACTTTAGAAAATCCAACTCGCTCTGTCGTGCTCAGACACATTGCCAGCACTGCACAGATTCTTTCAACTGGCGGTAAAGTTTCTAACTGCTTATTCCATCCAAGCGTGCGACAGGCTGTTCATCAGAAGTTCGCAGATGAAATTACACATGAGCTTACATGGTGCATTAACAATATAGATGGAGAATTTGAAACTACCATTCAAAAAGAATATGATAATTTACTTCCTGCAAAGTTCGAAAAAATTAATTATGATGCATTTCTTACAACAGCAAAAAAATTATTATTATCAAAATCTATTAAAGTTTTGATAATGAACGGAAAGAATGATATAGACAGTTCAGAATATGAAACAGGATGTAACTTTGTCATCGGCGGCAATACTCTTGGACGCGGTGTCACATTCCCTGGTCTGCAAACAATTTATTACACCAGAACAAGTAAAAATCCGCAGGCAGATACAATGTGGCAACATAGCCGTATGTTTGGATATGACCGCGATTCCGGTATGATGAAAGTGTTTATTGACGAAAACCTATATAAACTCTTTTCAGATATTAATGCAACGAATAATTCCATCATTGCCCAAGTAGAACGTGGAATTGAAGATATCAAAATCTATTATCCGGAAGGACTTAATCCTACCAGAAAGAGTGTATTGGATAATGACCGCGTTGAGATTATTTCCGGCGGTACTAATTATTATCCATTTAATCCTGATAATGATTCAATTGAGACGATTTCACAATTATTAGAAAACTTCTCTAATGACGAATCACACTATCAAGTCAATCTACGTTTTATTAAGGAAATCCTTAGCCACATTATTCCAAGCCCGGATTTTAAACTTACCGCTTTCCAGTCTGTTATTGATACAATCTTATCGGAAAAACCAGCAGGACAAGGTATTTTGATTGTTCGTCGTGGAAGAAATGTAGCACAAGGAACCGGAGCCTTGCTTTCTCCTAATGATTGGCAATTAGGGGCTTCTTTCCAAGATAAAGTTGTACTGACGATGTATCAGGTTACCGGTACTAAAGGCTGGGGCGGCAGACAGCTATGGGTTCCAAATATCAAACTGCCACATAATACTATGTACTACGATGTTATTGAGAGTGCACATTAAGTGGGAGGTGTTATATGTATACAGCGGATATTGCAGAAAAAATACTTTTCGCCCCAATCAAAATGGGCGCTGACCATCTTTGTATTTTATCCGCACATGCCACACCCGCCATGGCTTCTTGGCTTCTCAAAAGTTACGACGAGCAAAATATCTCTGGAATTTCTATTGAACTGATTATTGGCACAACTGTTGATGAAGGAATCAGTGTTGCTTACCATGAGGGGTTTAAGAAATTGCATGGCAACCGATATTCAAACAATTCTGGGAACTTTTCCTGTAGCTACATATACAATCAGCCAGCATTACAGAATAATGTGTATGTGTGGTTGAAAAAAGGCATTCCAGTCTGCGCATTTTCTGGTGAATTAGAATTTACCCAAAATTCATTTCTCCAGAATCTGCATGAAACTATTCATGAGAGTTCTGCTTTGGAGGCATACGCAGTTTTTGAAGAAGCAGTCAGACGCTCTGCTTACTGCACATATTCAGAAATTGAAGAAGATATCATAATATATCAATCTCCTATAAATAAAAATTCACAGTCAGACACTTTAGATGCGCAGAACAGAATCGTTCTATCCTTACTCACAAGCAAGGGAAACGAAACAGGAAAACGTTCAGGATTAAATTGGGGACAGAGAAATAAGCGGAACAGAAACGAAGCTTACATACCTTTACCATCAAAGATAGCAAAAAGCGGATTCTTTCCTCTCAACAAACAACACTTTATTGTCCTTACTGATGACCATTGTGCCTTGCTTCTTCGTGTAGAACAGCAAAATGACAAAGCAATCACTACTCCAGCAAGCAATGCACAGTTAGGCGAATATTTTAGGAAGCGTTTAAAACTCAATAACGGTTCCTATGTTCACGCAAAAGATCTCATTGCATATGGCAGAACTGATGTTACATTTTATAAGATTGATGACGAACAATTCTATATGGATTTTTCAGTAAATAAATAAAAATAATACCAATGTTTTCATTAGATGGAAACATTGGTATTATTTTATTCATTAATATTTGCATTAGTCGAAGGATAATCTATACCTGCAAAACATTTTAGAATAGCTTCGAAAATTATTTGCGCTCCTCTACATGGAACCGCCATTCCAATCTGTTTACGAACACTTTCTTTACTTCCCTTAAACTCGTATGTATCTGGAAACGTTTGAAGTCTTGCTCTTTCTCGATTAGTTAACGCTCTCGGCTCTTCCCAATGATAAATATGAGTCCCACCGCCACCACTTCCGGTTACCGTATATGATGGCTTATCCGGATCAAGGCGCTTATATATTTGACTGATTCTTGCACCTTTAATATTAAGTTGCAAATCTTCTGGTAAATTTGCTGTAAAGGCATTTTGTCCTGGCAATATATGTTCCAATCTTCTAACTACTACAGCAGATTGTTTTGTTCTCTCATTATTTAATGCGTTCTCAGGTATTGGGGGCACTTCAATCGCTGTTCTACATGTATTATCTACATTCTTATATGGTTCCGTTGATGGCACCTTATACGTCACATTAATATCATTACGAATTCCAACAATTATAATTCTATTTCTAGCTTGTGGTATCCCATATTCCTCAAACTTATATAAATGAGGAGTAATAGTATATCCAGCATCTCGTAATTCAGTAAGAATTTTTGAGAATGCTTTCCCTTCATTTGCATTTCT
>JAGASC010000220.1 GCA_017621905.1 Roseburia sp. | reverse complement strand
GTTAATAAATGTTATCCAATATAAATGAAAGAAACACAAAGGAGATAAGAAAAATGAAACTTGCAGTAACTTATGAAGCAGAAACAGGAGAAATTTTCCAACATTTTGGACACACAGAGACCTTCAAAGTATATGAGGTGGAGGATGGAGAAATCCGTTCCGTTCAGGTTATGGACACAAATGGCACAGGCCATGGTGCATTGGCGGGCTTGCTGGTATTAGAGAACGTAGACACCTTAATTTGCGGAGGTATCGGTGGAGGAGCCAGAGCAGCACTGGCACAGGCCGGAATCCAGGTATATCCGGGAGCCGCAGGAGATGCAGATGCCAATGTGGCGGCATTTTTAGTAGGTGCGCTGGAATATGCCCCGGATACCATGTGTAACCATCACGGAGAAGGACACACCTGTGGAGGCCATGAGGAAGGACATTCCTGCGGAAGCCATGAGGGCGGAAGCTGCGGACACGGCTGTCATTAATAAGCTTACATATGCCAACTATTTTGAAGATATTGTGGGAAAGGATTAATACTCCTTTCCTTTTTTTCATATAATGGAAAGAAAAATAGTATCGTGGCGGTATATGAAGATAGATTTTAAACAGAAATTAGAAAAAAGAAAAGAGAGAGACTGGTGCAGACGGATACGGGCAGCAATCGTTCTGGAAGCAGCAACACTTCTGGCACTTCTGGTGCTTCTCATTTCCGAAAACGGTGTTCCCAGTGGCCAGGCCGTCACAGTGACCGGTGACGGATATATCAAATGGGTGGATTTTAACGTGTCTTACGAGGCACTTTGCAAAGCATATACATACGATGTGGAAAGTTATGAGCAGAAAATCCACCTGGACTGGATTGAACTGCTGGCTTATGTGGCAGCAAAAAATGGCGGAGACTTCGACAGTGGGGCAGTCCGGGAACTTGGAAAAATTGCAGAGCAAATCACTGGCGGGGAAACCACTATGGAGGAGGCTACAAAAGACCTGAAATATTACCCCTATTACAAAGAGGCTTACACTGCAGTCCTGGGTGGACTTGTGGGAGAATATGAGATACAGGAGACGGAAGGCGGCCCCTATGTCAAAAAATACGGTCTGAAAGGCTTCTCCCCGGTAGCAAAAGGCTTTGAATACAGCGATGACGACGATTTTGGCGTGTCGAGAGAATACGGTTATCGCAGACAACACTTAGGACATGACATGATGGGGCAGATCGGCTCACCGGTGGTGGCAGTGGAGTCCGGCTACGTGGAAGCCATCGGCTGGAACCAGTATGGCGGCTGGCGCATCGGCATCCGCAGCTTTGATGGCAAACGCTATTACTATTACGCCCATCTGCGCCAGAACTATCCATATCAGGAGAACCTAAAACAGGGGGACACCGTGACTGCCGGTGAGGTGATCGGCTACATGGGGCATACCGGCTACAGCTCCAAAGAAAACGTAAACAACATCGACAGCGTCCATCTTCATTTCGGCCTCCAACTGATTTTCGATGAATCCCAAAAAGAGGGAAATAACGAAATCTGGGTAGACTGCTATAACCTCACACGTTTCCTGTATAAAAATCGCTCTGAAGTATACAAGGTAGAGGGTTCCAAAGAGTGGAAGCGCAAGCTTGATATGCGGGAAGTGGAAGCAAATGCAATAAAATCGAAAGAAATAGAATCGGAAGAAACAGAATAGCTTTTATAATAGAAATGAAAGGCGGATGTCTCACAGGAGAGCAGCCGCTTTTTATGTTCCAGAAAATCCTTTTTCTGTCCATTTTCCTACTCAGATATCTACAACATTATCTGACAAAGATTAGCGCACACCAGTGTCATGGTCAATGGAATCCTCGGAAGAAACAAAAATATCCAATTGCCAACACAAATGTATAAATCTTTGTGTTTACCAGAAGCTATGAGAAATATTATTCTGATTTTAGAAATATTTACCTTTGGTATAAGGGATGAAAATTACAGATTTCTTGTATATAATTGAGAAGCTACATAGAAAAGCTTTGCAAACTCTATATTCGATTTACAGCGCAAAAACAGCGCCTTTTATCGAAAGCAAAAGCAGAAGAATCCAGATTGACCGGAAAAATTGTTGATTTGGATGAGTTCATGAAAAATGTTATGTGTGACAAAACATTAACCAATCAATACCTTTATTAAGCAGCAGAAAGTTTTATTTGTATTCTCCCGAATAATTCGTTATAATAAAGAAGCAGCAAAATTCCCTGTAGAAAGGATTAGGTAAATACAATTTTTGGCTGGGGGTATATTGAAATATGGGAAATTATCTGAATCCGGGTAATAGCGGGTTTGCAGAAGTAAGAAGAAGTTTATATATAGATAAGTCCGGTTTGATTAATCAAATGAATCAAGTGATTGGAACAATGCAGAAGCTCACTTGTATCAGCAGACCACGGCGTTTCGGAAAATCTTTTGCCGCTAAGATGCTATGTGCATATTACGATAAGTCCTGTGATTCATCGGGTTTGTTTGAAGATCTTGCAGTAGCGAAAGACGAGCAATACCTAAAACATTTAAATAAGTATGATGTGATTTATTTGGATATGACAAATGTCATAAGTGAGGCAGGGCGGGAAGAAATTGTTCCCTATATTCGAAAGAAAGTATCTGAGGAACTGGTAAATGCTTATCCGGGATTGAAAACAGATCCGGAATCATTTACTGCAACCTTGGTAAATGCCGTAGAATTTACGGGCAATAAGATTGTAGCGATTATTGACGAATGGGATGCCCCTATTCGTGAAGTGCCGGCTGTTTCGAAAGAATATCTTGAGTTTCTTCGTTCTTTATTTAAGAACAGTGGGGCAACAGATAAAATATTTGCAGCGGGATATATGACAGGTATTCTTCCGATTAAAAAAGATGGCTCTCAATCAGCCATATCGGATTTTCAGGAATTTTCAATGATTTTCCCTTCGAGATTTGCGGAATATGTTGGTTTTACCGAGGAGGAAGTACAGAAACTATGTGATGAATATGGCAAAGATTTTTCCATGATGAAGCAATGGTATGATGGATACTCATTGGAAGGAGTCGGCTCTATTTATAATCCAAATTCCGTTATGCAGGCTATGCGCAACAACAAATTTCGTTCTTACTGGACAGAAACTTCTACGGCGAAAAGTCTGAGGGAGTATATCAGTCTTGATTTTGACGGACTGTCCAAAACAATTGCAGGACTGCTTGGCGGTATTGAAGTGACGGTGGATACCAATGGTTTTGCAAACGATCTTGTGACTTTTCGAAACAGGGATGATGTACTGACGCTGCTGATTCATTTGGGATATCTTGCATATAATGAAGACACAGAGAAGGTTCATATTCCAAATGAAGAGATTCGAAGGGAATTTGCAAAAACAATTCGTGAAGTCAAACGAGATGAAACAATCCGGCGTGTACGTGAGAGCGACCAGCTTATTTATGATACGGTGCACAGGAATGCCGAAGCTGTAGCTGCCCAGATTGAGAAAATTCATGCGGAGGAAACAGCAGTACTTTTTTACAACGACGAACAGGCATTACGTAGTGTAATCAAGCTTGCATATTTCAGTTACAAAGACCATTATCTGAAGTTCGAAGAGCTGCCAGCAGGTGACGGCTATGCAGATATTGTATATCTGCCAAAGAAAAATTCTATATTACCGGTACTTGTGATTGAAATGAAATGGAATAAATCCGCAGAGGGTGCAATTGCACAGATTAAGAATAAACATTATCCGGATGCAGTCAAGGGGGATGGTGGAGATATCCTGCTGGTGGGTATTAATTATGATAAGGATGCACCGGCAGGAAAACGGAAGCATGAGTGTGTGATTGAAAGTTGCTAATGAAAGAAAAGATTGGTCGTTCAACCAATCTTTTCCTTTTTCGATTGCATAATCATTTATTTTTTCATAGCCGCCCGCTTACGCAAGGTCGGATCCAATATACGTTTACGGATACGTAAACTTTCTGGTGTAACCTCCAAAAGCTCATCTACATCAATAAAATCCAGAGCCTGCTCCAAACTTAAAATTTTGGGCGGCGTCAGCGTCAGCGCCTCATCCGCGGAGGAGGAACGTGTATTGGTCAGATGCTTCTTCTTACAAACATTCAGTTCAATATCCTCAGCTCTTGCGCAGGAACCAATCACCATACCGGCATAAACCCGCTGACCGGGGCCAATGAACAGTGTACCACGATCCTGTGCTGAGAAAAGCCCGTAAGTTACGGATTCGCCTGTCTCAAAAGCAATCAGAGAGCCCAACTTACGGTAAGCAATCTCGCCCTTATATGGCTCATAACCGTTAAAAATGGTGTTGATAATACCATTTCCCTTGGTGTCAGTCATAAATTCCCCACGATAACCAATCAGACCACGGGAAGGAATATTGAACTCCAATCTTGTGTATCCGCCGGTAATCGGCTTCATGTTCGTCATCTCGCCTTTTCGCTGGCTCAGCTTTTCAATGACAGAACCGGTAAATTCATCCGGTACATCCACATAGGCCAATTCCATCGGCTCTAACCGTTTGCCATTCTCATCGGTATGATAGAGTACCTCAGCTTTACTTACCGCGAACTCATAACCCTCGCGGCGCATATTTTCAATCAGTACAGATAAATGCAGTTCACCACGTCCGGAAACCTTATAAGAATCCGGACTGTCTGTCTCTTCCACCCGAAGAGAAACATCTGTGTTCAGCTCCCGGAACAGACGATCTCTCAAATGACGGGAAGTCACGTATTTCCCTTCCTGGCCGGCAAAGGGACTGTCATTTACAATAAAATTCATCGCCAGGGTCGGCTCAGAAATCTTCTGGAAGGGAATCGCCACCGGATTTTCCACCGCACAGATGGTGTCTCCGATATGGATATCTGCAATACCGGAAATTGCAACGATAGAACCCACACCGGCCTCTGTCACATCCACTTTATTTAAACCGTCAAATTCATATAACTTGCTGATACGAACTTTGCGCTGCTTGTCCGGTTCATGATGATTTACCACCAAAGCATCCTGGTTAATCTTCAGGCTGCCGTTGTCCACCTTACCGATACCGATACGGCCAACATATTCGTTGTAGTCAATGGTGCTGATAAGTACCTGTGTACTGGCTTCCGGATCGCCTTCCGGAGCAGGAATATAATCTAAAATCGTGTCAAACAGCGGAGTCATATCTTTTTTGTTGTTGACCAGGTCGCTGATTTCACGGACTGCATAGCCGTCTCTTGCAGAGGCAAACAGGAATGGGCAGTCTAACTGCTCGTCGGAGGCATCCAGATCCATAAATAATTCCAAAACCTCATCCACCACTTCGTTTGGGCGGGCTTCCGGACGGTCTACTTTATTGACGCAGACCACAACCGGAAGGGAAAGCTCTAAAGCCTTCATCAGCACGAATTTGGTCTGGGGCATAACACCCTCGAAGGCATCTACCACGAGGATAACGCCGTTTACCATTTTAAGAACACGCTCCACCTCACCGCCGAAATCGGCATGGCCCGGTGTGTCGATAATATTAATTTTTACCCCTTTGTAGGTAATAGCGGTATTTTTGGAAAGAATCGTGATACCACGTTCTCTCTCGATATCATTAGAGTCCATGACACGTTCCTGCACCGCCTGGTTTTCACGGAATACGCCGCTCTGCTTTAGAAGTTCATCCACCAGAGTGGTCTTGCCGTGGTCAACATGGGCGATAATTGCTATGTTACGGACATCTTCGCGTTTTATTTTCATATACAAATCCTCTTTCCTGTGTAAACATAAAAATGTTTCTGAAAAATATAATAAATAGTGGCACAACTGATAATTTCCTATTTAAATGTATTTCCTGGAAAAAACCAGCCAATTTATTCTATCACATTTGCGAAAATGCGCAAGTATTTCTTTTATAAGATGTATTTCTTTTATCACATTCTGTTATATAGGCAGTTTTTTCAATATATGAGGATCCTTTGGATATATATAATTTTTTATGATTTGGACCCAAAGTTCATTGGGAAAATAAGCAAATTACAAAAATCGTCAATATTTTAGGAAATTTTAATGTTTCATTCACAAAGTTATCGACACGTTGTACGAAAATTTTAGTGGAAGTCGTGGTACAAATAAGATGTCAGGCAGGCCACCTCATTGAAGAGAAAAAATGGCGTACGAACGAAGATACGACAGGAAAAGTTTAGTGGCCCAGGAGGAAGGGAGAAGATTCATGGCAGATAAAATTTTTGAAAACAACCAGGTATCAATTGTAGGAGAGATTGTTTCGGATTTCCGTTTCAGTCACGAGGTTTACGGAGAGGGGTTTTACATGGTGGACGTTGCAGTGAACCGCCTGAGTAATTACATGGATTACATACCACTTATGGTCTCCGAGCGGCTGATTGATGTAACAGCGGATCTCATCGGGCAATTTATCTATGTAGCGGGGCAGTTCCGCTCTTTCAATCGACACGAGGAAAAAAAGAACCGTCTGGTGTTATCCGTGTTTGTGCGGGAGCTGGAATTTCTGGACGAAATCGACGAGGACATCAAGAGCAACCAGATTTTTCTGGATGGCTTCATCTGTAAAGAGCCTATTTACCGGAAAACACCGCTTGGCCGGGAGATTGCGGACCTTTTAATCGCGGTGAATCGTTCCTACGGAAAATCAGATTACATACCCTGCATCTGCTGGGGCAGAAATGCAAGGTTTGCCTCCGGATTTGAAGTGGGTGGTCATGTGCAGGTCTGGGGCAGAATCCAGAGCAGAGAGTATGTGAAAAAGTTGACGGAAGAGGATACGGAAAGGCGGGTGGCTTACGAGGTTTCCGTAAGCAAGATTGAATTTCTGGAAGATTTGTGATTTTACAGATTGACATTAGAAGACCATAGTGCTATGATTCCTATAACTAAATAATGCTTGATAGAGGTTGCGTGCTTTATGAGTAGCGTTCCGGATGCAGCAGGTGCATATGAAGGGAAGCGAAAGGAAAGAACGCCGAAAGGGTATATTTCCTGCGGGTATATCGCTTGGGCATGAAGTGAAGAACTTCATGACTGTCATCGCAAGGTTTTGCCCGGTGAAATATTTCAAATATTTCGGGTGAATAGTTGGATGGGGCGCTATCGGATTCTACATAATTTGCATGGGAAACTGTGCGGAATTGGAATGGTTAGACCGGCTCATCGTGGGCCGGTCTTTTTAAGTTCATGATAGTGGAAAGTTTGTAGAGCGTGCTTTCTATTATGGGATAGGATGAAGCGGTAGAGCAGATTCTTCCGGGAAAAGAACGAAAAGCGCAAAACAGCATATTATGAAATAATGAGTACAAATTTTTACAAAAATTGGAGGATTTCAAAATGGCAATTTTTAAGGGAGCTGGCGTGGCGATTGTCACACCGATGAAAAACAATGAGGAAGTAAATTATGACAAATTAGAGGAACTGATCAACTGGCAAATCGACCAGGGAACAGACTGCATCGTTATCGTAGGAACCACCGGTGAGAGCTCTACACTCACTACGGAAGAGCATACCGACGTCATCAAAGCGGCGGTGGAGTTCACAAAGCATCGTGTTCCGGTAGTAGCAGGAACAGGTTCCAACTGTACGAGAGAGGCAATTCACCTTTCACAGGAAGCAGAAGCAGCAGGCGCAGACGGACTGCTTGCCGTAACACCGTATTATAATAAAGCAACACAGGGCGGACTGATTCGTTACTATACCGAGATTGCGGAGTCTGTGAAACTGCCGATTATTATGTACAACGTACCTGGACGTACCGGCTGCAATATTTTGCCGGAGACAGCAGCGACCCTCTTCAAAAATGTGGAAAATATTGTGGGAATCAAAGAAGCCACCGGAAACGTGGCACAGGCTGCAAGGACCATGTATCTGACCGACGGTAAACTGGATCTGTATTCCGGCGAGGACGGAATCGTAGTTCCACTGATGGCAATCGGAGCAAAGGGTGTCATCTCTGTATGGTCCAATATTGCACCGAAGGATGTTCATGAAATGTGCATGAATTATATGAATGGAAATGTGGCAGAGGCTATGCAGATGCAGCTGAAAGCTCAGCCGTTAGTGGACGCACTGTTTTCCGAGGTCAATCCGATTCCGGTAAAGAAGGCGTTGAATCTGATGGGCATGGAGGTTGGCCCGCTTCGTTCTCCACTGACCGAGATGACGGACGCAAATGCAGCGAAACTGGCAGAGGCTATGAAAGCTTACGGAATACAGCTGGCATAAAGATAAAAGAAAAGGACAAAAACAGATATGATAAGAGCAATTATGAATGGATGTAACGGAAAAATGGGGCGGGTCATCACAGGGATTTGTAAAGAGGATCCGGAAATCGAAATTGTAGCGGGAATTGACCTTTATGACGGAATCCCGAATGAATATCCGGTATTTTCCAATATTTCCGTCTGCGATGTAAAGGCGGACGTCATCATTGATTTTTCCAATGCGAAGGCGGTGGATGACCTGCTGATCTACAGCGCTGACAAGCAGATTCCAGTCGTATTGTGCACCACCGGACTTTCTGAGGAGCAGTTAAAAAGAGTGCAGCAGGCATCCGAAAAAACAGCGGTGCTGAAATCTGCAAACATGTCATTAGGAATCAACATGCTGATGGAATTGTTAAAACAGGCAGCGACGATTTTGGCTCCGGCAGGCTTTGACATGGAAATTGTGGAAAAACATCACAACCAGAAATTAGATGCACCAAGCGGCACAGCACTGGCGTTGGCAGATTCCATGAATGAAGCTTTGGATCATGCGTATAACTATAAATATGACAGAAGCCAGGAGCGTGCAAAAAGAGACAAATACGAAATCGGCATATCGGCAGTGCGCGGCGGCAACATCGTAGGCCAGCATGAGGTAATCTTTGCAGGACTAGACGAGGTCATTACCTTTGAGCATACTGCATATTCCAGAAGTGTTTTCGGCAAGGGTGCAGTAGAAGCCGCTAAATTCCTGGCTGGTAAACCAGCAGGCTTCTATGGAATGGAAGATGTTATCCATGCGACTATGGCAACACGTGATTAAAGAAGGCTAATTAGAAGTCCGGTACATTTGCTGCACAGAAGATCAGCAAGTGTGCGGGACTTCTAAGCATGATTTGGATATAAAAATGGACTTTTTAAGATTTGATGGCTTTTTCATAAGCGCTTGGTGACATACCCACTTTACTCTTAAAACTGCGTGAAAAATGGTGAATGCTTGTATAACCTAATTTTTCGGAAATCTGTGTAAAATTCATTTCACCTTTTCTGATAAGGTATTTTGCCTCCTCGATTTTCAATTCAATATAGTAATCTATGATACTTCTTCCCAACGTATTTTTGAATAGCTGACAAAGATAAGATTTGCTCATATTATAATGTGTGCAGATATCCTGCAGCGAAATATTCTGATATAAATTTTCTTTCAGATGTAATTTGATAGAATCAATCAGTGCATTTTCCACGTTTTTTCTTGCAATGCCTCGCTCGCCCTCACTTCTTTCGCTGACGCTGTTATTTCGCAATAAATCAATCAGCAAATGCTCGAGCCCTGCAATGGAAAGCTGATAGGCGCTTGCGTCTGCTAAATTACTGCCAACAACGTTTTTGTTTTTTTCATAATTGTAGGAAAATGCTTTTTTGATTTCTTCCAGAAAAGAAGACAAAATCTTTCTCTGATTACTGTCTAATGTAAATATCTTATTCTTAAAAAAACTCATGGCAGGGCTGCTTGTCTCAAAGGTTGTGACAAGAATATTGTGCGGCTCTTTTTTCGTAGAAGCCAGTGCATGAAATTCGTTTGGTTTATGAAAAATAATTTCGCCCTGTTTTAAAATGTAGCCATTTGTCTCCGCAACTGCTGAGATCTCTCCACGGTCTACATACACAATTTCCCAGAAATCATGCTGTTCCCCGGGGAAATAGAAATATTTATCGTGTTCATAATAATAAAAGGTATACAAGCCTGATATGTCAATCAACTTTTCGAGTTTTGTTACTTCAAATCCCATGATATCACCTCGTGGAATATATGTTAAATTTTACATACGATATAGCAAAGACAAATTCTATCTTGGATTGTACCATAGGAGTATAAAATATTTCAAGGAGGAATTAACCTATGAAACTGGGAATAAGTGATTTTGCTTTCCCTTCCGGCTGGGCATTGGATAAAATTTTTGCCACGGCGGCAGAGGTGGGTTTTGATGGTGTGGAATTAGGGCTGACCGAAAACGGACCTGTCAATTTGGACTCGACCAAGGAGGATATGCAAAATATCAAAAATCTTGCGGACAAGTATGGAATCAGGCTGTATAGCATGGCAAGCATGCTGGCCTGGGACTATTCGCTGACCTCTGACAGCAGTGAGGAACGCGAAAGGGCAAAATCAAACGTAAAAAAGCAGATTGAGCTGGCGCATTATCTTGGATGCGATACGGTACTGGTGGTTCCGGGATATGTGGGTGTGGATTTTATTCCGAAATGTGAAGTTGTGGCATATGATACGGTATATGCCAGGGCTGCGGAGTGGGTCAATGAATTAAAAGCCTATGCAGAGGAGCGGAAAGTATCCATAGGAGTTGAAAACGTATGGAATAAATTTTTGCTTTCTCCGCTTGAAATGCGGGACTTTATTGACAAAGCTGACAGCGACTATGTGGGAGCGTATTTTGATGTGGGAAACGTGGTCTATTCCG
>JAGASC010000219.1 GCA_017621905.1 Roseburia sp. | reverse complement strand
GCTTAAGAAAAAGCAGGACGCTCCCGCCGATGCCAAAGCCTTCCGCACCCTTTCCAGCTTTTCCGGGACGCTCTCCCCGCAATACTCCGGCGGAACGATCTCCGCCCTGCTGCATGGAAACGGCGGGCGTTCCTGCCAGATCATATCGACAAGATCCTTTTCATATCGGATCCGAATATTTTTTGCCCCAAGAGCGGCTTCCAGTTTTCTGCCAAATTCCGCGCCTACGCATCTTCCGTCAAATCCGACGCTCTGCCCCTCGTACATATGCTGAAGCAGGTATTCCGTAATCGTCGGCACGCCTTCTTCCTGCATGCGGAACAGACGGATACCCGTACCTTCAAGCTCGGCGCCTGCCTGCACAAAATACCGCCCGTCTGTCCAAAGCCCCGCGTCGTCCTGCGAGATCACAAGCGTGCCGTTTGACCCGGTAAAGCCGGACAGATATTCTCTTGCCTTAAAATAATCGCCGACATATTCCGAATTGTGAAAATCCGCCGTCGGAACGATGTAATAATCCACGTTCATTTCGCGCATTGCCGTGCGCATCATCCGCAGTCTCTGTCTGATCGTCTTTTTTTCCATCATAAACCGTTTCCTATTCCGCAAACCGCATCCTGTTAATCTTTAATAGCCCTTCGCCGCTTCGCCGTTTAAAATCCCGACTGCGGACGACGTGCCGATCCTGTCGCATCCGGCGTTTAAAAACGCCTCCAGATCCGCCTTTGTTTTGACGCCGCCCGCCGCCTTGATCTTCACGCCGGGTCCGATATTTTTCTTAAATAAAAGCACGTCTTCCATTGTCGCGCCGCCTGTCCCGAAGCCTGTCGAAGTCTTAATATAATCCGCTCCGGCGTTCGTTACCGCTTTGCACATCGCGATCTTCTCTTCCTCCGTCAAAAAGCAGGTTTCGATAATTACTTTCAGAATATGGCTGCCGCACGCCGCCTTCAGCGTCCTGATCTCTTCCTCTACCTGATCGAACAGATGATTTTTCACGTCGCTGATATTGACTACCATGTCGATCTCGTCTGCGCCGTCCGCAAGCGCTTCCCGCACCTCCGTCTCCTTTGCAGCCGTTACGCTGTAGCCGAGCGGGAATCCGACGACGGTACAGATATTGATCTGATCGCCGTACTTATCCTTGATCCGCTTAATATAAGCGGGCGGCACACAGACGGAAGCCGTCTTATATGTAATCGCCTCTTCGCATAGCTTTTCAATATCCTCCCATGTTGCAAACGGTTTGAGCTGCGTGTGGTCTACGTGACATAACATTTCTTCGTTCGTCATATATTTTCCTCCCTTTTGATTTTTGTCATAAAAATACCCATATTATTATAATATTCTTTTTTCGCTTTTTTACAAGTCTGTAAATTCAAATTATATTCTCTTATTTTATGAAATTTCCATGAAGTTTCTCTTTTTTCTTGCTTATATTTCCATTTTTGTGTTATGATAAATATATTCATTTCGTAAAAATGCACAATTATCATATGCATCTTTGATATTTTACCATTCTATACGATTCGATACTCCAAATTCTAATTCAGAAAGGTGGCGAGAGCTTCATGGACCACAAAGTCTATTCAACCATTACACCGGAAATTTTAACATTGGCAGAGCTCAGCAAGGAGGCCGGTACGATCGATCCGGAGCTCTATACAAAATACGATGTGAAGCGGGGACTCAGAGACGTCAACGGCAAAGGCGTTCTGGCGGGACTGACCAATATTTCCGACGTCCGCGCTGTAAAAACGGTAAACGGACAGACCGTACCCGATCATGGCCGTCTGTTCTACCGGGGCTACGATATTCAGGATCTTGTCTCGGGCTTTACGTCTGAAAAACGTTTCGGTTACGAAGAGGTCACATACCTGCTCCTGTTCAACAAACTGCCGGATCGAAAAGAGCTTGCGGACTTTACGCATCTTCTTGCCAATTACCGTACCCTGCCGACTCACTTTGTCAGGGATATTATTATGAAAGCGCCAAGCCGCGATATGATGAACACGCTTGCTCGAAGCGTTCTGACCTTATATTCCTATGACGATCTGGCGGACGATGTTTCCATACCGAACGTGCTGCGTCAGTGTCTGGAACTGATCAGCCTGTTTCCGCTTCTTTCGATCTACGGTTATCAGGCATATAATCATTACCACAACGGCGAAAGCCTTTATGTGCATCAGCCTCAGGCAGAGCTTTCCACGGCGGAAAATATTTTACATATTCTCCGCCCCGACAGCTCTTATACGCCTCTGGAGGCAAAGCTGCTTGATCTTGTCCTCGTGCTTCATATGGAGCATGGCGGCGGCAACAACTCTTCCTTTACAACGCACGTCGTCTCTTCGACAATGACGGATACCTATTCCGTCATCGCCGCTGCGATCGGTTCACTGAAAGGACCAAGACACGGCGGCGCCAATATCAAGGTCGTAAAAATGTTTGACGATATGATGAAGCATGTATCCGACTGGACGGACGAGGACGAGGTTTCCGATTATCTGAAAAAGCTCCTCCACAAAGAAGCTTTCGACAGAGCGGGTCTGATCTACGGCGTCGGTCATGCGATCTACTCCAAATCCGATCCGCGCGCCGAGGTATTCCGTAAATTCGTCGAAAACCTCTCGATCGAAAAGGGACTGCACAAGGAATTCGCCCTCTACTCTCTCGTAGAGCGGCTCGCTCCCAAAGTAATCTCTCAGGAACGCCAGATGTTCAAAGGCGTCAGCATCAACGTCGATTTTTACTCCGGCTTCGTTTACAAAATGCTCAATCTTCCGTTGGAGCTTTATACGCCGATCTTTGCCATTGCCAGGATCGTCGGCTGGAGCGCGCACCGTCTGGAAGAGCTTGCGACAAACGGCAAGATCATCCGTCCCGCTTACAAAACGCTCTGTACCGATCAGCTTTACGTTCCGATCTCGGAACGCAGATTTCATACGAAAAAAGGAACTTACGCCTGCTGCCGAGACAGGCGAAGTTCCTTTTTGTTTTATATTGGAAACGTTTTTGTCATATCCCTAAATATTTTTTCTGCGCTCTTGTCGCCACAATGCCAAAAATAACGACCGCTGCAAAAAACAGAAATGTCATCACAAGCTGCACCATTCCAAGTCCGCCGTACGTATCGTTCACAAGACCGACAACGCCGCAGACGATCGTACAGATACCGACAACGACCGTTTTGCCGTACATATAGCTGATAAAACCCGGAATGTCTTTTGCTCCGGAAAGGTCAACGCCTTTTCTTATCATAACGCCCGCAGGAATTTCTCCCGTCCGCTTCATATTGACCGCTGCATAAATCAGATAAGCGCCGCAGAGGGCGATAAATAAATCCAATACGAAATCCATAGTTTCCTCCTGTGCCTTTCAATCTTCTGCGCCCTATTCCATAATTCCAAGGAAGCCGCACACCGTATCCGCCATCTCATTCTTTTCGCATACATGGTCATGCAGAACGGGCGCGGTACGGATCTCTTCGATCGCTCTCGGAACCGCCGCATTGGCAATCTTGGAAAGCTCGTCGACAAGCGCAAAATCGTCCATGCTGTCATACTTTTGATCGATTGCGTTCATAACGCTTCTTGTAAACTTAAACGGACTTGCCGTAGAAGCGATCACGGTCTTTTTCGTATCTCCGGTCTCTTTTTTATATTTCTCATAAACAACGGAAGCGACCGCCGTATGCGTATCGATCACATAGCCTGTCTTTTCGTACAGCTCTCCGATGCGCTGCGCCGTCTCCTGCTCGGAAGCATAACCGCCGTAAAACGAAGCCAGCTCTGCTTTCATTGCGTCTGTAATCGTATATTTTCCGGCGTTGGAAAGCTCCTGCATCAGCGAAGCGTTCTTCTGCGCGTCCTCTCCCGCGATCCGGTAGATCAGGCGTTCCAGATTGCTTGAGATGAGGATGTCCATCGACGGGGAAGAAGTGAGTACAAATTCCCGGTTTCTGTCATATGTACCGCTCTCGAAAAAGTCAAACAGCACTTTATTTTCATTGGACGCACAAATCAGCTTATCGATCGGAAGCCCCATATTTTTTGCATAATAAGCGGCAAGAATGTTGCCGAAATTTCCTGTCGGGACAACGACGTTAATCTGTTCCCCTTCGCTGATCCTGCCTTCCGCAAGCAGCTTCGCATACGCGTATACGTAATACACGATCTGCGGTACGAGGCGTCCGATATTGATCGAATTGGCGGAAGAAAACTGGAAGCCGTTCTCATCCAGCTTCTGCTTTAATGCGCCGTCTGCAAAAATCTTTTTCACGCCGCTCTGCGCATCGTCAAAATTACCGTGAATGCCGACGACAAATGTGTTCGCGCCCTTCTGCGTCACCATCTGCTTTTCCTGAATCGGGCTGACGCCGTTTTTAGGATAAAATACGATAATGCGTGTTCCCTCTACGTCCGCAAACCCGGCAAGCGCGGCCTTTCCGGTATCCCCGGACGTCGCCGTCAGAATCACGATCTCATTTTTAATCTCATTTTTCTTAGCGGCGGTCGTCATCAGATGCGGCAGAATGGAAAGCGCCATATCCTTAAACGCGATCGTCGCGCCGTGAAACAGTTCCAGATAATAAGCTCCGTCCGCCTCCGCAAGCGGCGCAATCTCCTGCGTATCAAACTTACTGTCGTACGCCCGTGCGATGCAGTTCTTTAGCTCCTCTTCCGTAAAGTCCGTCAGGTACAGCTTCATCACTTCATATGCAACCTGCGCATATTCCATCTGCGCCAGCTCAGCCAAAGACTTGTCCAATGCCGGGATCCTTTCCGGCACAAATAAACCGCCGTCGTCTGCCAGTCCCTTCAAAATTGCTGCGGATGCCGTGATCGGCTCTCCGCCGCCCCGTGTGCTCTTATATAAGATTTCCATATTGTTTTTCCTTTCACAGCTTTCATGCTTTCTGGATTCGTTCGATATTTTCCAATCAATATAGAAGTATAGCACAAAGCGTCGATTCCCGCAACGGCTTATTCGCTCTCGTTTTTATGCAAAAAACTCATGCCCGCCATATTCCAGCAGCCTCGTTAAGTGTGTGTCAAACCATCTCATCTTTTCCGGCGCGGCCGCCTTTCTTGATACAAAGTAAAGCGCGCCCTGCGAATAGTCTTCCCCGGCGAGCGCCCTCTGCACCGCCTCCGTCGTCTCTTTTGATATTTTCACCTTTTGATAACGTCCGTCCCGGATCGGGGAAAACTGAAACGTCCCGTTGTTTTTCTGGAAGACGACGCCCTCGATCGTATTCGGAAACGCCTTGCTCTCCACACGATTCAAAATAACGTTCGCAACGAGGATTCTGCCGTTCATATCCTCGCCGCCCGCTTCCGCCTCTACAATCCTGCATAAAACTTCAAATTCATCCGCGGGAACGTTTTTTTCCTGCTCCAAAACCTGATAATCGATTACGCGCTGTCCCGATTCTGTCCGCTCCATGCTTCCCCGCCTGCTGCTTTCGGAATACGTCTGCTCTTTTGCAGGCTGCGTCTGAAACGCCAGAGCGGCGGCATACTGACTGCCTTCCGATATTTTCAGACTGGAATAGGACAACAATATAATCAAGTTTCCAAGCATCAGCAAAAATCCATATTTTTTATACATAATCTCTTCACCCATATTATTTTATACAAGCCCTGTGAGAATTATGACAAAATTATGACAGAAATGTTACGTTTGGTTTTCCTGACTGTAATTTTTCTTTCTTTAGCAGCGGTTTACGGCAAATCCCTCATACGCTGCAATTCCTTCTTTCAGCCTGTGCAAACCGTCCTCCAACACTTTCCGCGGGCAGGCAATATTCATCCGCAGGAAATCCCTGCCGCCTGCGCCGAACTGGTTTCCCGCCGAAAGATAAAGACCGGTTTTCTCCCGGATATATTCTGCCGCTTCTGCGGCAGACCCGGCTATCCTTCCTAAGTGCAGCCACAGGAGGTAGGTTGCCTGAGAAGGAACCACTTCTATCTGGGGAACCTGTTCCCGAATATACTTCGCCGCTGCATTTTTATTTTCCAGGATATACACCCGCAGGGCATCCAGCCAGTCCGCTCCTTCCGTAAAAGCTGCAATGGCTGCATCGATGGCAAAAGCATTTGGTTCTGCCACTTCATCGGTATTTAAGCCCCGCCAAACCTTGTGGCGCAGAACCGGACCTGGAACCGCCACCGCCGCTGTCTGCAATCCCGCCAGATTGAAGGCTTTGGTCGGTGCAATGCAGGTAACACTATTTTCACTACAATGCTCGGATACAGCTGCAAAGGGAACATAGGAACAGCCGGGATCTGTCAAATCGCAATGGATTTCATCCGACACGACTACCACATGATGCTTCCAGCACAGCTCTCCAATTCGCTCCAGCGTTTCTCTGTCCCAAATCTTTCCTACCGGATTATGAGGATTGCAGAGAATCATCATGGAAGTCTGCGGATCAGCCAGCTTCTGCTCCAAATCCTCAAAATCGACCTGATAGGCTTCTCCATCGTATTTCATCCGGCTTTCCAGCACCTGCCGTCCGTTATTGACAATGGAATTGAAAAAGATATTGTAAACCGGCGTCAGCACAAGAACCTTTTCCGCCGGTGTGGTCAGTTTACGCACGATACTGGAAATAGCGGGAACCACTCCGGTACAGAAAATCAGCCAGTCCTTTTCCATCTGAAAATCATGGCGGCGTTTCCACCAGCCTATGTACGCCTGATACCATTCCTCCGGCACAGTGGAATATCCAAACACGCCATGAGCCGCCCGTTTCCTGATTGCGGCCTGAATCTCCGGCGCTGTTTCAAAATCCATATCCGCCACCCACATAGGCAGCTCGTTTTCACTTACATCCCATTTCAGGGAATTAGTATTCCTGCGATTAATTTGTTTGTCAAAATCGTATGGCATTTCGCACCTCCGTTATTCCGAATGATTACTCCAGTGAAAAGGTTACCGTCACATCTCCGCTGCCAAGGGCATCTTCCCATCCGGTCAGATCGTCAATATGTCCCAGTCTTGTATAACTCCATGAATTGGAGCCATAGAAAATCACAATCTGATTTCCGTTGTAAAGAACAATATCCCCCGCATGGGTTGTGGTCTGGCTGTTGCTGGCAGTAAGGCTCCTTCCCAGAGACCCGACCTTTTCAAAGCCGGAATAATCGCTCATTTCAATCACCACCGGCGACTCCTGCATCATTGCCACCAATTCAGAAACTGCTTCGTTATTCTCCAACGTTGCGGAAAAAACCGCGCCGCCAACCTGCACGTTCATCTTCATCTCTGTATCCTCCTCCGAATTATCCTGTTCGCCAGACACCGTCTGCTGCACCTGCGTCGTTTCCTCTGTATTCTCCATGGGTTGTGTCTGCTGCTTAGATTCTTCCTCCGAAGCCGAGGGGTCCTCTGTGTCCTCCACGGTTTCTGTCCGCTGCTTGGATTCTTCCTCCGAAGCCAAAGGCTCTTCTGATTCTGACGGCTCCGAAACTATATTTTCCTCCGGTTCCGTTATTGCCGATGACACTGTATCCACCGCTGTTGATGACATATCCGGCTGTTCTTCTTCCGCGCCGCAGGCTGCCAGAGAAAATACGAGGAAGGTCAAAAGCACCAAAGATAAAATTTTTCTCATGGTTTGTCAGTCCTTTCTTTATGCGTTCTTACCCAGCTCATACGCCTCTTGCAGCGCAGAATGTCCGTCTATTTCACCCGGTTCTGTAACGCCCCCGGCAAACACTTTCCCTGCCAGTCTGGCTTTTTCAAAACAGGCAATCCATCCTTCCAGCCCATTTACGGCTCTCTCGTCCACATAATCTTCATTTTCCGCAGCGGAGGTCAAAAGGTAAATGTCCCGGAAGGCATAAGCTGCGATAAAGAGCGGATTCGCCCGATCCAACATGGTTTTCATCTGGCCGCTCATTTCGTAGTAGTAGATAGGCGTAGCGAAGACCAGCACATCAGCGTGAAGCATCTTCTGAGCGATGGCATCTGCATCGTCGTGAATCACACAACGCCCTGTTTTCTGACAGGCAAGGCAGCCCTTGCAAAATCCGATAGTCTTATCCCGCAGACTGATCTGCTCCACTTGATTGCCGGCTTCTCTGGCTCCCTTTGCAAAGGATTCTGCCAGCGCATCGGAATTGCTGTTTTTTCTTAAACTGGTTGACAAAATCAAAATATGCTTGCTCATTCTTTTTCCCTCCAAAAGTTACCTAAGATTCATTCCGAAAAAATCCGCCAATTTCTCAAAGGGAATCCGATCTGTCCGGTCATACAGGTCGATATGCTCCGCATCCTCCACTACGATCATTTCTTTCGGCTCCGCAGCGGCGGCGTAGGCATTCTCGCTGAAGAAACGGGAATGGGCACGGTCGCCGACCACAAACAAAATCGGGCGGGGCGAAATTTCGTCAATGTAAGAAAGCAGAGGGAAGTTCATCATCGCCAGATTGCTGGTGGTGGTAAAGCCGCCTCTGGCACCCGGATGATGCCCCCGCTTCAGGGCATAGAACCGGAACCACTCGGCGTTAGGCTCCTCCAGTTCTGGCGGAACCTGATCGATGGGCTGCTCCGGGAAGAACGGAACATACTCGGGATAGCCGTTTTCCGCATCCGCCCAGCGCTGGCGGGCAAGCTGTTCCTTAGCGGCCTGGACCGCCGCTTTGTCCATCCCCAGCCGGGAGGCCGCATTCATGTCATACATACTCATAGTCGCCACTGCCTTGATACGGGTATCCATCTGAGCGGCGGAGAGAGCGAAGCCACCGGAACCGCAGATGCCGACTACGCCGATTCTCTCCCGATCCACAAAGAACTGCAGGCCCAGATAATCCACGGCCGCACTGAAGTTCTCTACGAAAATGTCCGGAGAGGATACGTTTCTGGGAAAGCCTCCGGACTCACCCATAAAGGACTGGTCAAAGGTCAGTACCACAAAGCCTCGCCGGGCCAGCTCACTGCCATAAACACAAGGTCCCTGCTCTTTGACGCCGCCGTAGGGAGCGCCCACAATCAGCGCCGGATGCTTCTCGGCCATGTTCATGTCCTTTTGGCAATACAGCTCGCCCACAACCTCCAGACCATAACGATTCCGGTATACCACCTTTTTTCTTGATACATTGTCATTCAATGCTGCAATATGTCCGCTCATAATTGTTCCTCCTAAAATAATGTCTTAGTCAAATACTCTGCATCAGAGCTGCTGAGTATTTGACTCTCGCGGCATTCGCCAAATATCCGTGCAAGCACGGCTACTTGTCTCATTGCTTCGCGGAAATAAAAATCACAATGCCGAACAAAATCAGCAGTGATCCAAATATTTTGTTTGTCTTTTGGAAATTTACATTTCCCGTCTTTTTTCGGATAAAGTCTGTCGCAAAGGACAATGCGCCCCACCAAATATAAGTCCCAGCAAATACCCCGGCTACAAGAGCGATACCCTGGAAAACATCAGACTGTCCTGAGATACCAAAATAGGAAAAGGCAAACAGGAAGGTCAAAATTGCTGCCGGATTTGTAATGCCAATCAAGAAAGAGGTTAAAAACAGGCTTGATTTTCGTTTCACCTGTTCCGTCTTTTTTTGCTCATCCTGCTTCCTTCGGAAAACGGCAACACCCATCAGCAGAATAAAGCCGCCGCCCACCAAATGAATAGCCGTCTGATACCGAAGAAGGAAGTCAGAAACGATGGTCAGCCCAAAAGCTCCGATACAGGCATAAATACAATCCGCTCCAGAAGAACCAAGCCCTGTCAGAAGCCCCGCTCTTACACCACCGTGAAGGGTACGCTGTACAGTCATGGTGCCAACAGCGCCTACCGGCACGCCGAACAGCAAGCCAATCAGGATTCCGCGCAGCAGAAAACCTGTCATCTTTCCCACCTTCCTTTCCGGTATCTGCTGTATCAGGCTGCCTCTGCCTTTTGCTGTTTACAGATAATCTTTGTCTTTGCCGGGTCTACCTTATCCTGCTCAATCGTCAGCTCCCCGATTTCATCGGCCCGAATCACGCCGCTGGTCGGGTTCAGCACACTGTCCACCTTACCGGTGATCTCGGCATCCACGGAGGAATATTCAAACGCCAGCGTCGTATTCAGCAACCGGCAGTTCTTCATAACCAGGTTGTCGATATAGCACATTCCCTGCAAACTCTCGATGGTACAGTTCACAAGGGTCAGATTCTTTGCGTTCCAGCCCAGATACTCGCCGGAAATGAAGGAATCATACACCGTCACATTTTCACTGTTCCAGAAAGCATCCTTGGAAAGCAGGCGGGAATTATGAATTTCCACATTCTTTGCCCCGTCAAAGGAATAGTTTCCATACAGAGTCAGGCCACGGATCACCATGTTCTGACTGTTCATGGCAAAGTAATCTCCCTTTGCCGTCACCTGTTCCATGGTAACGCCGTCACAGCTCCAGAGGGTTTCCGCCGCATTGGCAAAGGACACATTGAGAAGTGTTACATCATGGCAACGCCGGAAATTCTTCGGTGCTTCAATAGCTGAGTCCTCAATTCGGATGCGGTCTGTGTACCATACGCCCGCCCGTGCCATCTCAAACCATATACAATTTTTAACAGCGATATCTTTGGCATACCACAGTGGGTATTTCCACTTGAACATGCTGCCAAAAAGCTCGATATCGCTGCTCTCCTTCAGGGGAGACTCGCCATCGGCAAAAATAGAATCGAAGATACGAAGCTGCCGCCCCTGAAACAGAGCGCGCTCGCCGGTTAACATTGCTTGATTGATTTCTTTCATTGTGATCGCTCCTTTACAAAATTTTAATTGTTGCTCATCTGATAAATCAGATAGTCCAGGCAGTCGATTTTCTTTTCCCATGCATGGGTATTATCCAAGAGAAATCTCCGGTGCTTCTGAAGCAGTTTCATCCCATCGGATACTTTTTCCTGCTCCAAATCTGCCATGAAAGCCTGAATGAATTCATCGGTGCAGCCCGCATCCTTCAGGTTCTGCATAATTTGAGCTTCTGTACGCTGTACATTCATGTCTTTCCCTCTTTTCTGACCGTCTTTCTCTTACAGCCTTATTATATTGTAACCTCATTGAAATATCAAATACCTATACCAAATACTTTGATATGTCTATTAGTTATGTGTGTTGAAAGGCGGAATGAGAATTTGAGCCTCCGTTCCCGGAGGCTCATGTGTATTATCGTTAAAATTCCTGAGAAATGTCCGTGCCAAAATATTTCTCGGACAGTTCGGAAAGCTGACCGGATTCCGTAAGTTCTGCCAGAGCCTCGTTGATTGCTGCCAGAAGGGAAGCATTTTCCTCGCCCTTTCGCACCGGGATTGCTACCTGCTCCACTTCGTCAGAATACGTCGCAATCTTGATATCTGCCTCCGGGTGGGCATTCACATAATCGAAAAAGGTTACTTCCGCATTCAAGGTCGCATCAATACGCCCGGAAAGGAGCAGCTCAATGGTCTGGTTCAGATCATCGACTCCAGTAACCTCAGCGCCGTAACTTTCCGCCTGCGTTGCATAGGTACTGCTGATCGTATTGGCAGTCCGCTTTCCATTCAAATCTTCCATAGTCTGAATCTCGTCGTAGTCACCGTTCACAATGACAGCGGTGCGGTTAAAGGCATAAGGTGTGGAAAAATCATATTTCTCCTGACGCTCCGGGGTAATGCCCACGCCATTGACCATAATGTCATAACGCCCATCGTCCAGACCTGCAAGAAGTCCATCCCATTCGCCCTCTACAAAGCGCGCCTCTACACCCAGCTTTTCGGCAATTAGCTGCGCGACCTCCACATCATAGCCCACCAGTTCATCGCTTTCATTGTGATAGGTCCATGGCGCCCAGGTTCCCTCCATAGCAACCACAATCTCGCCCCGCTCCTGAATCTGTGCCAGCAGGTCCTCCGTGTCCGCTTCTTCTGAGGACTGGGCATCGGCGGAAGTATTGTTGTTTTCTGTCTGCTGATTTCCTTGTCCAGAGCATCCCGTCAGTACAACTGTGCAAAGCAGCAGCATTGTCAGAAGCAGAGAAAAAATCTTTTTGATTTTCATAAGTATGTCTCCTTTTTTATTTATCGTTCGCCAGCTTTAGCTGGCAAGACTCATCGTGTCATGAATTGTTTGCAGAAACGCTTTTGTACGTTCCTCCTTTGGATGTTCAAAAAATTCTCTTGAATCTCCCGATTCTACCACGCAGCCGTTTTCCATGAAGATGACCTTATTGGACACGGTTTTCGCAAAATTCATTTCATGGGTTACTACCAGCATGGTCATGCCTTCTTTTGCAAGTTCCCGCATGACAGACAGCACTTCGCCGGTAAGTTCCGGATCAAGAGCGGAAGTTGGCTCATCGAAAAAAATAATCTCCGGATTCGTGGCAATGGCTCTGGCGATAGCCACCCGCTGCTGCTGTCCGCCAGAGAGCTGAGAGGGGTAATAGTCGTACCGATCTGAAAGCCCCACCTTATCCAGCGCCTGCTTTCCTATTTGAACAGCCTTTGCCTTTGGTATCTTCCGGGCAACAATCAGTCCTTCTGTCACATTCTGCAGGGCGGTCTTATTTTGGAACAGGTTATAGTTCTGAAACACAAATGCGGTTTTCTTTCGCAGTCTGGCTACATCTCTTTTAGAAACTTTTTGCATTTGAAAGCTCTCATCGTCAAAAACCATCGTTCCATCATCTGCTGTCTCCAGATAATTGATGCAACGAAGCAGCGTAGTCTTTCCCGAACCGCTGGGACCGATAATTGCCACCACATCGCCTTGATTTACCTGAAGGTCAACGCCTTTCAATACCGGCAGCGCTCCAAAGGATTTCTTGATATTTTTAATTTCCAGCATAATTAACCCCCTTTATGTGCGTATGTCTGTAATTTCTTCTCACCGATGCGCTGCAGCTTGGTCAGAACGGTTGAAAACATAAGATAAATGAGTCCAACTTCCAAATATAAGAGTAGCGGCTCATAAGTTCTCGCCACAATGCGCTGCGTTACCATGAACATCTCTGTTACGGTAATATTCGCTGCCAGCGAGGTATCCTTTACCATTGCAATCAGAGAGTTGGACAGCGGCGGAAATGCTGTGCGCATGGCCTGCGGTAAAATAATCCGGCGGATTGTTTGTAAATAAGACATCCCCGCACAATATCCAGCTTCCAACTGTCCAGACGGTACCGCTTCCAATGCCGCCCGGATAGTTTCTGCACAATACGCACCCTCGTTGAGAGAGAAAACCAGTACCGCCGCCGGAAAAGGCTCCAAGACAAGTCCGACTCTGGACAGGCCATAAAAAACCACGAATAGCTGAACCAAGAGGGGCGTACCGCGGAAAATCCAAATGTAAAACCGGGCAATCTGCTGAAATCCTTTTATATTAGCAAACTGTACCAAAGCGGCTATGACCGCAATGACTAGCGCCAAAGAAAATGCAAGGATTGTCAATGGAATTGTAACGGTCAGACCGGGCAGCAAAATCTTGCCAAAGGAATCCAGAAAAAGCTCCCACAATCGTGATCCAACCATTTTCGTTTTCCCTCCCTTCAAACAGTTTTATGGGTTCATTACTCGCTGTCGCTGATCTGGACAATCTTGTTGCCCCAACCCTCCAGCACCGGATTTTCCTCCACTGCTGTCACAAAGTCTTCCGTGTAGTCAAAGTAGCCAACCGGTGTATATTCTCCGGAGACCTCTGCATCCTGATAGAACAGGATAATACGGTTCGGTTCGGAGTAGTAGACCGTCCCGGCCTGCTCGGCGATAACACTTTCCGGATTGGAGGGAATATCATAGCGGCTGGGAATATCGTAATACTGCATGACTTCCCAGTTTTCATAATCATCGTAGTGATAGATGGGAAGTCTCCAGTCGGCGGTTCCTACATGGCGGGCAATGGCGGCTGCCGTTTCGTTATCGTAGAGATGCAGGGTAAATGCCTCTCCTTCATCTCCGAACCGGACAATCAGGTCAGTAGCAGCAAAGTCCTGCACTTCGCTTTCTGCCCCGGCATTTTCTTCGTTTCCCGGTGTCTGCACCGTATCCTGTGATTCACTGGCAGAAGGTGCAGACGATTCGGTACCACTGACCTGAGTTTCTGTCTGACGCTCTGCTTGCCCACAGCCGGTGCTGAAAACGGTCAGCGTAAGCGCAAGCGCCAAGATAAAGGAAATGCGTTTTTTCATTGTTGTTTTCATGATTGTTCCTTTCCTGCGTTGTCCCAGCGCATTTGGTTTCTATTTGTTTTTGCTTCTGGCTATAGTATAATGCTCACGCAAAGATATAGCAAATACTTGTATCAAATACATTTATATAGTCAAAAAGCATATTAAAGAAATGCTCCGTTACACACTTGGAGTACCTGTCCTTTTACATGGCGTCCCATTTTGCTAGCCAGATACAGGCACGCATACGCCTGATCAATCGGATCGCACTCCGGGCCTGGAAAATAAACATAATGCCCACTGTATTCCAGCATCTTATTGCCTCCGGGCTGTTCTCCCTGCCGATTGGCGATATGTGCAGGCGTCACCGTCGCGCCGGGTGCAACAGCATTACAGCGGATTTCCGTGTCAATCAAACGCATGGCAACATTTTTTGTGAGCGTGTTCAGCGCTCCTTTTGTTGCTGTGTAGGATGCACCACAGAACGGACGGATTCCGTTGACCGAAGAAATATTGATAATAACGCCCTCGTTCTTAGGCAGGAAATATTTGAGTGCCTCGCGGATATAGCGCATGGGACCTCCAAGGTTGGTATTCATGATGTGAAGCATCCACTCATCCGTCGTTTCATCGATGATGGTCTGCTCGCCAATTCCGGCATTGTTGACCAAAATATCAACATCGCCAAAAACTTTTATTGTTTCCTGAAAGACACGCACGGTATCCTCTGTAGAACCAATATCGGCAACTACACCATGCACCCGATACCCTTTCTCTTTCATGGCCGCCACTACACCGTCCAACTTATCTTTCCCACGGGCAGTAATCACAACAGAAGCCCCTTCCTCTGCAAAGACCTCTGCAATCGTCTGGCCCATGCCATAACTTGCTCCGGTGATGATCGCTACCTTTCCTTCTAACATCTGTCTTTCCATTGTTACATTCTCCTCTCGTTTATTCAGAAATTAAAATAGTCACATCTATGTTTTTCAATCTTCCCGCTGTCAGGAAGGCGAAGCTGGTAAATAAAAGAATTACGGTAATTACCGGCAGTAAAATACTGCCCACAGACGGTTCTGAGGCAAAATTGCTGATGCCCGCCAACTTCATAGCGGCAGACACGATGGGGTCAGTCAGAACCGCAGATAATACAGAACCCATGGCTGAACCAAGCAGCGCAATGATCCCGAACCGCATGGCAAAAGAGGTCATGAGCTGTCGGTTTGTAAAACCGAGGGCCTTGTAAATTCCCAGATCCCGCTGTTCTGCGGCTAACAGCTTGCTGCCGGTCAGCACCGTTACCACCAAAATGAATACCGCCACCATGACATATAGAAATACTATCAGAGCCTGCATGGCAGAAATGATACCGAACAGCCCCGGCCATGTGTTTTCATGAATATGAATATCACCGCCATAAGCGTTTTCCAGCGCCATTGTAATGGCCGCTTTCTGTGCCTCGTCCTCCAGAAAATAATGATGGCACCATAGCTGTGGAGCATCCTGCCCAATCTTCAGATAACCCTCCCGGCTCATTCCTACATTGTCACCCATATCATTGGCGCAGGAATAAATACCGGAGACGATATATTCTGTACTTCCGCTGTCACCTGTAACCGTTACGCTGTCTCCAATCTGAATTCCCAGATTGGCTGCCACAAATTCTGTCAGGACGATTTCATCGTCCTCCAGACAGGTCTGCCCCTCCAAAATATGAAACCGTTCCGGTTCCGTAATTACATTGGCTGTATAGTCCATGCCGTTTACCGCCACACCCTGCATGACCAGAAGATAATCATCTGTGATGTCCGTGTAGGAACGGATTGCATCCTCCACTTCTTCCATGGGCAGCTCACCAAAGACCTGAACACCAATGTCATGGTCAGCAGGATTAAAAGCATCCATCATGCCCTTACCGTCCGATTCCAGCCAACTGTCCATCCGCCCGATCATGGATGCAATGAACACCAGCAGGACAGCCACCATACAGGCTCCCGAATACCGGCGTTTTCCCATAGTGAGCTGCCGGAGGGCAATGCCAAGCTGCAAATGGTTTCCCCAAATTGGTGTGCGTGATACTTTGGTTTTCCCGGCAGCTCCTATATCTCCCCGAATCGCTTTCATTGGTGCAATGTCACGGATGGGACGGGTTTTCAGCCGGATAAACCCCATAAGCAGACCTAAAAGGATACCAAACGCCAGCAGGCACCAGCCAATGGGTAAATCAGCCGGGATGTAGATACCCGTGGTGGTCAGCGTTGCATTGCTGGTTAAACGACTGAGTGGGATAACCGCTGCAAGCCCTGCAGCCATGCCTCCGAGGATGCCGGTCAGATATTGTACCAGCCAGATGCCGCGAAGCTGTCCACCGGTAAAGCCCACGGTTTTCAACATCCCCATATTGCCGTAATCAGCTTCAATACCGGAACTGATGCTGTGTCCCAGCACGATCACCACGACAAAGAGCAGCGCTGCCACAAATGCCATCAGCATGGCTGCAAAAGCGTTCTGCAAAATCAGCATGAATCCGGCAATGGCGTCCTCGCTGTGGATAAACTCTGCATAGGAGGATAGGGATGTATTTTCATTGATAAGCTGATTCAATTCAGAAGATGTCATGGCATCCGGGTCTGCGGCAAAAATATGGAGCATGGCGCCCTCTCTTGCCAGAGCATCAATCCCGGAAGTCTGAATGATCTGGCAGATTTCCCGGTAATCATCCTCTCCGATCAAAAAGCTCTTCATACCGATCATGGAACTACCCATGAACGGATCTTCATAAAAACCTGTCACCGTAAACACTTTATCCCTGCCAGAGCGGGCGATGGGGAAACGAATTTCATCCCCAAGGGTAAGCCCCATCATAGACACCAGAGAGGGAGACACATAGATTTCTCCGGAAGAAATCGCCGCCGGCTGTTCCTGATAGCCATGCAAATCGTCCGTAAAAAAACGATAGCGGCTTTCTTCGCTGTGATACAGGATCAGTTGCCCTTCGCTGTCCGATTCCTGCCCATCTACAGCATAATTAGAAAAAATCAGGTTCTGAATCTCCACAGATGAAACTTCGGGGAGATTTTTCACCTCATTGGCAAGGGGCCGGGCATCGGTCAGACCGGATATCCATGCGGTCAGACTGCCAAAGCCTGCCCGCATAAGCTCGCCATGTACATAACGTCCCGAATTGATCCAGACGGTGAGAACTGTCCCCAATGCGGCACAGGCAAGAAATACAAGGATAAAAATACCAATTAACGCGCCCCGATGCCGCTTGCTATTTGCTTTGAATATTGCTTTATTGCCCATAAGCGCCTCCTTACCACCGGAGGGAGGACAACCATGCGGTAACGGTTTCTTCCCGCTGCCTTGCCTCTGACTCCTGAAAAATGGGCAGCGTCAGCTCGTCCAGAAGTTGTCCGTCCTCCAGATAGAGGATGCGGTTGCCCCGAATGGCTGCTTTTGCGTCATGGGTAACCATCAGAATGCTCTGTCCATTCCGGTTCAGATCAGACAACAGGTTCAGCACTTCTTCACTGTTTGTCTTGTTCAAAGCTCCGGTAGGCTCATCCGCAAAGAGCAGACCGGGATTTCCAATCATTGCTCTGGCAATGGCAGCCCGCTGTGCCTCGCCTCCGGATACCTGAGAGGGCAGCCGGCCAGCAGCTTTTTCCGCATGCATCTGACGTAAAAGCCGGGATGCCCGTTCCTGTATTTCCTTTGGGCTGGCGGTCTTGCTTACATACCCAGCCACCGCCACATTTTCAAACAGTGTCAGGTTGCTGACCAGGTGGGTCTGCTGGAACACAAAGCCAAATTCCTTTGCCCGAAGCGCCGCCATTTGTTTTTCGGAAAAACTGCTGATTTTCTGATCCTTATAGGTAATCTCTCCATCGGTAATGGAATCCATGCCGCTTAACGCATAGAGCAGCGTGGATTTCCCTGCGCCGGAAGCTCCCATGATAATGGCGAAATCGCCCTGATAAATTTCTACGTTGACGGATTGCAGAATCTGGGTTTCGCCACCGTTTTTAGGAAATGTCTTACATATATTTGTGCCTTTCAGCAAAATCTCTCTCATCCCGCCATCCTCTCTTTCTCATCCGTTCCCACAATCAGCTGCTTCTTTCCGGTTCTTGGGTTCGGACGGATTTCTTCTACAAACCGTACATAAAACTGCACAAACTTAAGTCCTTTCTCATTCAGAATGGTTTTCATCTGACGGAGCATTTCTCCTCGGATTTCATCTTCCAAAGCCGTATCCGATATTTCCGCCAGCATTTCAAATGTATCCTTTTCTACCTGTCTGAACTGGTAATCCATCAGTCCCTCAATGCAGAACCCCTCAATGGCAAGGGGATGCAAAAACTCCCGGTTTCCATCTCCATCTTCAAACCACAGTAAATCCTCTTGCCGACCAAGAAGCCCCACTGCTTTGGTAAAAGGGAATCGACTGTTCTCCTCCGGCTGCTTCAGCGTCAGGTCATCTGTGATCTGATACCGAATCAACGGTTGGGCGAAGTTATAGAGGCATGTCAAATACATTTTCCCGTTCTCCACTTCTACCACATTCAGATCATCGAACAGAATCATGCCCTCTTTCGTATCGACCTCCACGCCCAAAGCCAGTGACTCGCTGGCTCCGTAGATATTGATAATCGGCGTATGAAACTGTTCTTCCAGATAGTGGCGCAGGCTGCGTCCTAAAGGCTCTCCACAGGAAACCGCTCGTACAAGCGTCGCCTCCACCTGTCCCTGCTCCAGCAGTTCCGCCATAATTTTCATGGCAGAAGGGTAGCCAATCACAATATTCGGCTGAAACTCCCGAAGCTGTCTGATCCATTCTGTCAGCGGAAGGTTGATATCCAGATAAAGCTGTTTTCCGCCCACGCCGTCAATGCCGTCGCCAACGGTCATAGCTCCGCCGTAGCGTCCATCCGTTGCCGCGATATAAACAATACGGGGGCCATGCGCCAGCAGCTTTAGGATTTCCGGCATGGACATATCCCACAGCGCCCCGCGTATAATTCCCAGCAGCATCGTATTCCATGCCTTCTCGTCATATAAAAAATATCCGGGTTTCCCCGTACTGCCAGAGGAATGTACCACATGATATTTTCCCTTAAAAGGTTCTCTGCTTGTTTCTTCCTCGGCATCGAAACGGCGGATTTCCTCCTGTGTGACGTCCGATACTGTAATCAGTTCATCAAAATTTTGCAAAAGCTGCCCTTTATCTATAGTGGGAAAATCTGAAAGGGGAATGGTCCATATGGTTTCCTCTGTGATTCCAGCCGCCTCAAAGGTACGCCGGTAAAAAGTGGAATGGTTCCATGCGAACCAAAGAAGGTTGCGCAGCTTTTCTTCCTGCAGCTTCCGAATTTGCTCACTGTTCTTTTTGGTATTTCGCTTTAAGCCAAACAAATTCCAGAGTAGTTTTAAATATTTCATCGCTTATCCCTCCCTGATTGCAAAGGTGTATTGGTTTTCATAATTTTCTCTGTGCCAGTAATGAGCCACTCCGGTATCCAGATTGAAAACTGCGCTCCATTCCGTGGAGGCAAACTCCTCAAAATTATCTTTGCTCACGCTATCCAAAGCATCCCGCATTTCCGGGATTGTGTAGGAGTCATGGTTACTCAAGCTGTCCGTGAGTATCTCATACCGCTCATGGGACTGAGACGTGCCGATTCCGTATTTATCTCCTTTGGCAAGATAAAAGTTTGTAACCACCGGCGTCTCCGTGACCACCATCTCGTTGTTAATGTACTCTACAACCACACTGCGTCCAGTCTTGTCCGCCAACGCAAAATGAATCATCATGTTCATAGAAGCGTGAAGGTCATATTGTTCCAAAAGTACCAGTGCCTCATCTACGGTAGCCGCCTGATTGAGAAGCAGCCGAACCGCCGTTGTAGTGGTAATATCCGGCTTTTCTGTATCTTGATTGATGCTTGCGGAATCCTGAATCATATTAACCGATACCGCCAAGCCCGCTTCGTTCATTCCATCCAGAGGCGCATACAGTGCGGCCAATGTGCGTACTTCATCCAGCCGAAGCGCCATACCTACGTCTCCGCCAGCACCTTGTGTAATAAAGTCCATATTCACTGTAGATATGGAGGCGTACCCATTTTCCGGTATGGAAGCAACTACCATGGCCTCACAAGTATTCCAGTCAAAATTCCGTCCAAACAACGCTTCGCCCTCAGACCCGCTTGCTGCGATGGTACTGCACCCAAAAACATCTCCTAAGAATCTCAGGTCAAACCCCGAAAGCAGATGCTCCGAAAGATAAGCGACAACCTCACTATCAGAAGATGCGCCGCCCTGTGTAAGAAATTCATCAAATCCGTAATCGCCCTCATAGCGTACTGCGAAAAAGCCATCTTTCAACTCCGTAATCTCTGAGGTCAGCGAAATGGGAGTGTACGCTGCTGTTTCGTCTGTTTCTGTTATATCGCTATCATTTGTACTCTCTGCTACCGCTGTATCCGTAGCATCCGATGTCCGGCCACATCCACTGAGAACCGTCATCAGCACAGCCAGAGAAAGAATCGCAGCAAATGTTTTTTTCATCATGGTTCAAACCTCCTTGAAATTCTCTGTTGGTATGTCCATTGTACTTTTGCACATATAAAATAGCAAATACTTATATCGGATATTTATATATAGTTGACAGGCATATCAATTAACGCTATAATGAAGTGAATCAGCGAACCGGAGTGTAATTTGATTTGCGCAGTTTCCCGAAAAACGTAGCGTTTGGGAATATACATACCGATTATGGAGGAGATTTTATGGAATTGAGAGTGCTTCAGTATTTTCTGGCAGTCACAAGGGAACAGAGCATTTCCGGGGCGGCAGAATCCCTGCACCTGTCTCAGCCCACGCTTTCCCGTCAGCTCAAGGATATGGAAGAAGAATTGGGGAAACAGCTTCTGATTCGCGGCAACCGCCGGATCACGTTGACGGAAGAAGGGATGATTCTCCGTAAGCGGGCGGAAGAAATCATGGAACTTGTACAAAAGGCTGAGCATGAAATTGCAACTTCAGACGACTTTATTGTCGGCGATATTACCATAGGCGCCGGCGAAACGGACGGGGTGCGTTTTCTGGCTCAAACCATGAAAGCGCTTCAGAAACACTATCCTGGGATTCATCTGCACATCGTCAGCGGCGATGGGGAAAGCGTAGAGGAAAATCTGGACCGGGGTCTGATCGATTTTGGTTTTCTGTGCCGGGAAATTGATGCTTCCAGATATGAATATCTGAAAATACCGGGAAATGACTCCTTTGGGATTTTGATGCGCCGGGATTCTCCTCTTGCCGAAAAAGAATTTATCGTGCCGGAGGATCTATGGGATAAGCCTCTCATTGCTTCCAGACAGATGCTCCGCAATACCGAGGTCGGAAAGCTGCTTCAATGCAACCAGGAAAAGCTGAACATCGTAGCTTCCTATAATCTGCTGTTTAACGGCTCCATTATGGTTGACGAGGGAATCGGATATGCCCTGTGCTTCGATAAAATCATCAATGTCAGCGGCGACAGCAATCTCTGTTTCCGCCCCTTGCTGCCTAAAGCCGAGACGCCGCTTTATGTCATCTGGAAGAAATATCAGACATTCACAAAAGCGGCGGAAAAATTTCTGATAAAAATGCAGGAGCTTGCCGTATAAGGATTCGGGTGTCAAAAGGTTTTATTGAAAACTGGTATTGTCAAATTACACAATATATTTAATTGACTGTGCCTGCGCAGGATATTAGACCTTCTTAGTGTTCCGCACACATGCAGCAATTTTCGGACACGATGTCCGAAAATTGCGAAGCTGAGCCATGGACGGCGAATCTTCGCCGGTTACGTCAGATTGTTTCAGACCATTGCCGGAACGCTTAGAAAGTCTTATATCCGCAGCCCGGAACAGGAAATAAAATTTTTGTACAATTTGATCAGACATTGTAAAGATAAAACCTTTTGACACCCGAATCCTATAAGGCAAAACATTTCATTTTAAGCCTCATATACTTCAGGAAAGGAGCCGTCATGCATCTGCCCGGCGTTTACAAAACAAAACGAAAAGACGGAACCGTTTATTTCCGCGCTTCCGTCACATACCGCTCCAAACATATCAGTCTCGGCAGCTTTGATACGGCAGATTCCGCCCATCAGGCATATGCGGAAGCGTCTGCGGCGCTTAACGCCCCTTCGCTCTCCTTAACCGATTACTGTGAAACGTACCTCATCCCGTTTGAAAAATGGGTCAGCCTGCTGAATTTCCGGGACAACGGTATCTATATCGCGACGCCGATCTACATCCGCATCCGCTATTTTGAATATTATCTGTCGCCCGATACCGTGCTGAAATTTGACCTCGACGATCTGTTCTATTATTCCTCCCACAAGATCATGAGGCGCGGAAACCGCCTTTTCGTCGCGGAATACGGAATGCAGACGGGCATCGCCTCGCGCTACGGTATCAAAAATTACGCGGTGGAAGGCAGGGACTTTCGTTTCGTCAACGGCGATCCACACGATTACCGCTATGAAAATATCGAGATCATGAACCGTTATCACGGCGTCAGCCGCATCGTCCGCCGGGGAAAGCCCTGCTATCAGACAAAGATCCATGTCAACGGCGATTTCATCGTCGGTTATTATGAAACGGAAACGGAAGCCGCCATCGCTTACAATAAGGCGGTCGACCTGTTAAAAAAAGCCGGCGTCACAAAGCGGTACGTTCCGAATTATATGGAAACGATCTCTCCCGCCCGTTACGCCGACTTATATCACTCTATTACGATTTCCGAAAAAGTAGCAGACTACCGCCCCTAGATGCGTGGTCTGACAACTATATCCCATATGCATTTTTAACCAAAAATAATCTTATGGCATATTGTATTTCAAAACTGCGCATGCTATAATGCCAATAGGCTAAAAGATAGAAGTTATCCAGTGTTGGATGACAACGAAAGCCCCGGTGCTGGAACGCCGGGGCTTTCTATTCCATTTTTGGTATGGCGGCTTAATCCATAGGCTGATTACCGACTACTTATCGTTGTCCAACCATTTGCAGATGAGATGGCTAATCACACCCGCCGCAACAGCGATAATTAAAGATAGAAGTATCTCCAATGTTGAACACCTCCCTTCCGTACCAAGTATAGGAGGCGGTAACATGATAACTGTATCACGCTTTCTCTGATATTTCTACAAATTTTTTAATATAAAGATACTGTTAAATAGATACTTTGTTCAACTGAGATATGATACTCACTGTCCCTACAGCACGCCCTTCGTAGACCACACGCCTTCGATCCGCGGCTCCGTCATCGTCGCTTCATCCAAGGCTTTTGAAAACGCCTTAAAGGTCGCTTCCGCAATGTGATGATTATTGCTGCCGCTCAGCTGTCTGATATGCAGATTCATCGCCGCGGAATAAGAAACCGCATAGAAAAATTCGCGGATCATCTCGGTATCCAATTCCCCGATCCGCTCCGTGGTATACTCCTCTTCAAAGCAAAGATACGGTCTGCCCGACAAATCGACCGCACAAAGCACAAGCGCCTCGTCCATCGGCAGTATCATGCTGCCATACCGTCTGATCGCCTTTTTCTCCCCAAGCGCCTGTTTTATTGCCTCTCCCAGCACAATGCCGACGTCTTCGACCGTATGGTGGCAGTCCACATTCAGATCGCCTTTGCATGCGACCTCCAGATCAAACAAGCCGTGCCTTGCAAAACCGTCCAGCATATGATCGAAAAAACCGATTCCCGTATCTGCGCTGCATTTTCCGCCGCCGTCCAGATTCAGTTTGACTGTAATCTCCGTTTCTTTTGTCATACGCGTTACAACCGCTGTTCTCAGTTCCATAATTTCCTCCGTTCCGAAGCGTTCCCGCTTTCTGTTTATTTGGACGCGTAATCAATAAAGCATACGCTTAAATGCGCAGGCTCTTCTATACCGTCTATCTTTGCATTTTTCGTATATTCCCACATCGTATATTTATAAGGATAATCCGGCGTATCCTGCTCCTGGGAAAGCCAGACGTCATAACCGATCAGCTTGGAAAGGTCGACTCTTCGGATCAGCCATTCCTTATCCCCGTACAGCATCGTCTTGTAGCCAGCCTGTTCGACGGCATCCATAAATGTCATCGCGATCTCCGTC
>JAGASC010000218.1 GCA_017621905.1 Roseburia sp. | reverse complement strand
GGCGGTGCATTTACCTCCATTGTGACATCTTTAAACCAGGACATTTTGACCCCGATATTGGGAATTTTCGGAGGAACAGATTTTTCCTACCTGAAAGTAACTCTGGGCAGCGGAGAGAATGCACCGGTACTCAGCTATGGCAATTTTATTACAGCGGTTCTTAATTTTTTAATTACAGCATTTGTTATTTTTGTGCTGATAAAGACGCTGAATACTTTAAACAATCGCTTTAAGAAAAAAGAAGAGACAACGGCACCTGCTGCTCCTACGACGAAGAAATGTCCGTATTGCTGCAGTGAGATCGCCATCGAGGCGACCCGCTGCCCACACTGTACATCTGTGCTTGAGGAGAAACATTTCTAACCAAAATCTAAAATGTTTCTAAAAAGACAATAGAAGTGTTGACGGTTCCGGATTTTCGGCTTAACATAGTCACATGGACAAAGGAGCTGTCGCAAAATACTACTTTGTCTCAATTCTTTCACACGAACATACAAGAACGCAAAAATCGTGTGAGAGAATTGGCAGGGTTGAATTTTGCGGCGGCTTCTTTTTGCAGAAGAAAAAAGAAGCTGCCCGGCCAAAAGCGGGAGGAAAAAGAAGCTGCCCGGCGGTAAGGCCGGCTGAAAGCGGGAAGGAACGAAAAGTCATGCGAGAGAGATTTCAGAGATTTATGTCAGGAAGATATGGTGCGGATGAGTTATCCAAAACCTTAAATATTGTGGTGGTGGTATGTCTTGTGGTGTCATTATTTTCCGGTTTATTGCCAATCCTGTCAATTTTGTACTGGATTGGTCTGATACTTATGGTATATAATACATACCGGATGTTTTCCCGAAATGTGTCGAAGCGCCACGAGGAGAACCAGAAATTTTTAAATGCCAGATACCAGGCGACTGTCAAGAAAAATGCAAGAAAGAAACGCTGGGAGCAGCGGGACACATACCGTTTTTTCAAATGTCCTAACTGTAAGCAGCAGGTCCGGGTGCCGAAGGGGAGAGGAAAGATCTGCATCACCTGCCCCAAATGCAGAACCGAATTTATTAAGAAAAGCTGATATTTGATTGTAACAGTGAAGGTATCTGAACTGTTACATTTGATTTTTAGATCAAGAGGAGAAAATAAGCCATGTTTGGCTACATTAATATCAATGGGAAAGAACTGTCCGAGGAGAGCAAAAAAGCATATCAGGCTTATTATTGCGGATTATGCCGCAAATTAAAAAGCAATTGCGGAGCCAAGGGCCAGATGCTTTTGAACTATGATATGACTTTTTTGATTGTACTGCTGACCGGACTATATGAACTTGAAAACGAAGAATCTGAGATTACCTGTGCTCTGCATCCCACCAAAAAGCGCACGGTTTGGCTGAATGAGGCTACCGATTATGCGGCAGATATGAATCTGGTGCTGTCCTATCACAATCTGATTGACGACTGGAAGGATGACAGGGCTTATGCAAAAAAAGCATTGGCGAAAATGCTGGATAAGGATTATGCCCGTGTCAAGGAAAAGTATCCCAGACAGGTAAAGGCATTGGAGGATTTCATGCGAAAGACTGCGGAAGTGGAGGCTGCCAATGAAACAAATCTGGATGCGGTGGCCGGCCTGACCGGTGAGATGCTGGGAGAACTGTTCTGCTGGAAAGAAGATGAGTGGGCAGAAGAGATGCACACTCTGGGCTTTTATATGGGCAAGTTTATATACATCATGGATGCTTATGAGGACTATGATGTCGACCTATTAAAGAAAAAGTATAATCCGCTGATTCCGCTTGGGAAGGATAATGGTCAGGATATGGATACTCTTTGTAAATTGCTGCTTACCAGCATGATGTCAGAATGTGCCAAGTCCTTTGAGCGCCTGCCGATTTTGCTGCATGCGGATATTTTGCGCAATGTGCTGTATTCCGGCGTGTGGTCCAAATACGAGTATCTTCAGCTGAAAAAGAAAAAGCTGGAAGAAAAAGCAAAGAGAAGACCGCACAAATAAAATGCAAGAGACATGAAGCGATTTTCATGGGCTTGCGGTCGTAATTAGGAAGGTACTGAATAATTATAAAATCCTTGAGATAATGAGGTTATGATATATGAAGGATCCATATCAGGTGCTGGGCGTATCACCCAGCGCCTCTGATGAAGAAATAAAAAAAGCATACCGTTCGTTGAGCCGGAAATATCACCCGGATGCCAACGTGAATAATCCAAACAAGGCTCAGGCTGAGGAAAAGTTTAAGGAAGTACAGCAGGCCTATGACCAGATCATGAAAGAAAAGCAGCAGGGAAGCAGCTTCGGCGGCAGCTATGGCTATGGAAACAGCGGCGGCAGCAGTACCGGTGGCAGCGGTGGCTATGGCGGTTATGGTGGCTACGGTGGTTTCGGTGGCTACGGCGGTTATGGCGGCAATCGCAGCTACAATGGTAACCGGAGCTATAGTTCCAGCAACGATTCTCCACAAATGCAGGCAGCCGCAAATTACATTGCGAACCGCTGTTATTCGGAAGCGCTGAACGTATTAAACAGCATCCCATTCTCTGAGCGCCGGGCTCGCTGGTATTATTACAGTGCTATGGCAAACCAGGGCGCCGGCAACAATATCATTGCCAAGGAACACGCGCAGCGTGCCGTGGAAATGGAGCCCAGCAACATGGAATACCGCCAGTTCTTACAGCATTTAGAGTACGGCGGTACCTGGTACACGAACAGAGGCAGCGAATATGAGAGACCATATTCCAGCGCAGGAAATTGGTGCTTAAGCATGCTATTCTTAAATATGCTTTGCAACTGTTGTTGTTTCCGTCCTTTCTAGTAATACGGAGCAGCTTTGTTTCTTGGTTCAGTCCCTGTTGGTAATACGGAACAATTTCGTTTCCCGGTTCAGCCCCTGCTGATAATATGGAACAATTTTGTTTCTGCTTCCGGTCACTTTGGCATATAAAAAATCACTCCCGCGCCCATAATTCATGAAATTATTGGGCGGGGAGTGTTTTTTTTATGCTATGTTCTGTCCTTTTTTGGGCAGCGCGGGCAGTTTTTTTGTTCGAAACGAAACTGGGTGTGATCGTACGTAACTTGTTTAACGTTTGTTCGGATTTCTGTATTTTTCTTCACAGTACTTGCAGCGGTATACCTCATGTTCCGGGTCTGTCAGCAGGAAAATCTGATCCAGTTCCTGTTCAATGGAGGTAATACATCTCGGATTTTTGCAGCGGATAACATTTTTTACCTGCTTGGGCAGATGCAGTACTTTTTTCTCTACAATCTTATCATCCTTGATGACATTGACCGTGATGTTATGATCGATAAAGCCCAGAATATCCAAATCCAAAGCTTCCACCGGACATTCCACCTTTAAAATATCCTTTTTGCCCATTTTATTGCTTTTGGCATTGCGGATGATAGCAACGGTGCAGTCTAATTCATCTAACTTCAAATCATGATAAATCTGCAGGCTTGTTCCGGCCTGAATGTGGTCTAATACAAAACCTTCATGAATTCCACTGATATTTAACATATGGCTTCCTTTCTATTGAAAAATCATTTTTTATTCATCCACATGAATTTCCAGCAGTGTAAGAATCAGTGCCATTCGTACATAGACTCCATACTGTGCCTGGCGGAAATATGCGGCTCTCGGATCGTCATCCACTTCTACGGAAATCTCATTTACTCTGGGCAGCGGGTGGAGCACCAGCATGTCCTCTTTTGCCAGTTCCATCTTCGCCTTGGTCAGAATATAGTAATTTTTCAGGCGGACGTAATCCTCTTCATTGAAGAAACGTTCTCTCTGTACACGAGTCATATAAAGAATATCAAGCTCAGGCATAGCATCTTCCAAACGCTCCACTTCCGTAAACGGAATCTGGTTGGCTTTTAGCACATCCTCTCTGATATAGCTTGGAATCCGCAGCTCTTCCGGGGAAATCAGGATAAAGCGGATGCCCGGATAGCGAATCAACGCATTGATCAGGGAGTGCACGGTGCGTCCGAATTTTAAGTCACCGCAGAGTCCAATGGTAAGGTTGTCAAGCCGACCTTTTAATGAACGGATGGTAAGCATATCTGTTAATGTCTGGGTTGGATGCTGATGACCGCCGTCGCCGGCATTGATCACTGGAATCTGGGATTTTAAGGAAGCTACAAGAGGTGCGCCTTCCTTGGGGTGACGCATTGCACAAATATCTGCATAACAGGAAATAACACGAATGGTATCGGAAACACTTTCTCCTTTGGAGGCAGAACTGGAATCTGCACTGGAGAAACCTAAAACAGAACCGCCAAGATTTAGCATGGCAGCTTCAAAGCTGAGTCTTGTTCTGGTACTTGGTTCATAAAAGCATGTAGCAAGTTTTTTGCCTTCACACGCGTGGGCATATTTCTGTGGGTACTTCTCGATATCATTGGCAAGGTCTAAAAGCTTGTCCAATTCATCGACGGAGAAGTCCAATGGGCTCATTAGATGACGCATGATTATCCTCCTTATAAATATCACCTGTCAGGCGTTTGCCGTTCAGGCATTTTTACTATCATATAATAAGTAATGCCCAATTTCAATAGAAAAATTATTTACGCGCGAATTGCCATAAAAAGAGAAGTTTGCACTATATTATGGGCGAAAACCGGGATATTTTCAGATATTTCAGACATTTCACTATATTTTCTTGCGAAGCGAAGAATTCTGGGGTACAATGTAAAAAACAATTTCCGTAAAACGAATAAATCCGGGGAATCCGGAACAAGACAAAAAGATTAGGAATAAGCTCTCGGAATCTTGAGCTTACCGACCAAGATTCAGCGGTCGGATGAACCTTGAAAAGTAAATATTATCCAGAACGGATATGACAAGTAATGAACGAAGAAAAATTAAGAAAAATGGGCGCAATAAATAGACCTTG
>JAGASC010000217.1 GCA_017621905.1 Roseburia sp. | reverse complement strand
TTCTGCTATGCCTTCATATTTCATGGCTAAAGCATCTTTTTTTAGCTTTCTTGCAATCTCCGCTCCACTCTGTAGCGCCATACACAAAAATGCATTATAAAGTCCGTCGTAAAATCCGTCCTCAGGACTTATATTTTCCACTGGATGAAACGGACGTCCTATACGGCTTCCTTCCGTCCATTCGTAAAAATTCCAGCTTCTTTCATCCTTCGGCGGCACAGCAATTCCGTCTTTCATATTTTTTGTAAATTTATCCAGCATAAATTCCAATTGCTGCCAGAGTTTTTCTAACGTAGCGCAATCGCCGCTGTAATCCAGATATTCCTTTAATGCAATAAACCATATAAACGAAAATGAAGGCAGATAAAGGTCTATACCACAAGGAGCACAGGTATTCACATATCCATTCTTTCGCATGGAACGTGCGATAAGTTCATGGGAACTTTTCGGCATTTCAAATTCCGAAAATGCATAATATCCGCAAAGCATCTGATTTCTGGAATCGGATGCATAAAGCCCCTGCTCTCTCCACGGAGAATCCTCATAATGATCATGCATGCAGCACAAAAGCGTGTTTTTACATACGTCATGAATTTTTTCATGGATAGAATCTCCGCATAAAAACTTTCCTGTGTGTTTCGCGGGATAATCAGCATTTATAATACAAACATCATAGATTGTAAGATGTTGAAAGCCTGATATATGTATCTGGGCATATCTGCCCGCAATTCTTCTGAAATAATAAGTAAATTGCGCTCTTCCCTCTTTACAAATGCACCTGTTGGCAAAATTTCTTCCTCCTACGTGGGCACGCACCCTTAAATCCTTAAGGTGTTCGCCATATGAGATATCCACAAATGCATTTTCACTGGTATCTATATCAAAATAAAGGTAACCGCCTCTTTCATCGCCAAGGTCAATTACAAAATACAAATCGCTGCTGCTCTTTGCCGAAATCTTACCGGGAAGAGTCTTCTCTCCATCAAAAACCTCTTCAAAGAATCGGCTTGACAAAAAGTCATGCTGCATCGTTTTTGCAACGGTTTCTTCTTCCTGTTCACGTTTAAAATATCCCTGTGCGATTACTTTTCTCCCATAATCGTCTGACAGTACAAGCTTTTTTGTAGGACGCGGATAGAGCATTACTTCACCACACACCTGGCTCTGCGCTAACGCGGTTTCGTTAAAAAGATTTTTGTCTTTTTGCGCATTGTATAAAAATCCATAGCCAAGCTGCATGGTTGTTTTAAACATTTCACCACTTGCGTATTCCTCTGCAAGTGATGTAAGCGTGTTTTCATCACTGAAAACTGTTTCATCGCCATTTTCAATTCTAAACCACAGTCCTGCTTTTCCTATTGTATACTGCATGGATGCTTCGCCCTGATAATACACCTTTATTACAATGCGGTTATCTCCCTCTATTAAAAACGGTGCAATCTCAAGCGTATCGTATCTTAAATATTCAGGGTAATCCCGCCACTGACCACAGGAAACAAATTTTTCATTTATCCATACTGCATATTCGGTATCAGCGCAGATGAAAAGCTGCGCCGATACCGATACAGTATCAACCCTAAAATCACGTACAAAATTTACATATGCATTTTTCTCCTCAGCAGAGGCATTCCATATCCAGTTACCCCTGTATATTTTTTCTTGATTCATAAAATCCCTCCATGCATTGGTGTACATGTATTTTGCCATATATGATTTCTATTATTTTTTATGAATTCCATTCTTCAAAATAAAAGACACTTTTTATAAAGCCTTCTTCTCTTTTTATAGAATCCTGCATTGCCTGTTCTATGTCCTTGGCAAAGTATTTGTGAGTAATCAGCGGTCTGAGATCAAAAACACCTGCTTCGAACAACTTAATTGTTTTAGGCCAATAACGTGAATACTCTTTTTCTGAATCAATTGCGGGAGATGTATGTATCAGCCGATGTCCTTTCGTATGCTCTGACTTAAAGTCTATTGTTCTTGTCTGTCTGTGCCATCCAAACAGATAAATATCCCCTGCCATACCACATACCGAAACAGCAAGATCCAAACCGGCCTGACTTCCGCTGCATTCTATTACTTTATCAAATGTACCTTCCACCTGTTCCGGATGTATTGCAATTTTGGCACCGCATACTATAGCCATTTCTCTGCTGCTTTCCTTAACATCACATACAACAAATTCACTCATAGGATAACCGTGCACAAGCTGTATCATCAAAAGTCCCATAAAGCCTGCTCCAATCAGCAGCACTCTGTCTCCCGGCTTTATGTCCATATAGCTTGCAGCATTTACAATCGAAGCTGCAGGCTCAATTACCCAATTCGCAGGGTCATCCATGTTATCCGGCAATTTAAAAGCATATTGTGCAGGTCCGATAAGCTTTCTCGACCACTGTCCCATATACCAACAGCAAGCGGCATAATCGCCGGGCTTGAGATGTGTTACGTTTTTTCCAACTTTAACAACGCGATGAACGGCCTCATGACCCGGAACCATTGGATATCTCGGATGGGTCAAGTCACCTTTATATAGCGAAACTTCATGTGTACATATAGAACCGAGAACTGCCTCAACCTCTATATCATTATCTCCTACCTCTCCGTTCTGCAAGGCATAAACCTTTGTTCCATGCTCGTCTTCTTCCTGCGCTGTTGGCTTGTAGATGTACTCATCTTTTAATTCTTTGTACTCAATATCGCCGATTTTATTCAGAATAATAGCTTTTTTTTCCATATTGAATCACTCTTTCTATTACTTTTTTATAAATTATAAATTGCAATGTTTTTTTAGAAACAGCACTTTACCGGGCTTCACCACAAATTCATGTGCGATGTTTTCACCAACACGGTCGAACCACTCATTACGAAGCTTCAGCATATAATCCTTGTCATCGAGGTTCGACACAACGAGGTATTTCTCCTCGTTCACAAACATGGATGCGATAATCTTATCCGGAATTCCTGAAATTATCTCATCGCACTCACGTAACTCGATGTAAACAAGGCTGTCATCCTCTACCATTGGGCGATAGAGTGACAGATACTTACTCCAGCGCGCGAACTCGGTCACATCATCAGGCACCGCAGACCACAAACTGTACACATACGGTCCGTCAGGATGCTTCATCATATAATCGTCAACCTTGCAGTCAAACAGATATTCGCGGTTATACTTCGGATCCTCTCTGCCGTACATCGGACAATCTGCATCCTTACGTTTGCCAAGGAAAGGTCTGCCACATGTTGAGGTCAGCAGCGGAAACTGCATAAATGGTATAACGCTGGCAAAGTAATAGTCAGGATTGTCCAGATTCAGCGTAACTTTGTCCTGACAAGGCACTATGTAGTCCCCAAAATCCTTTCCGACACCTAGGGTGGTACTCTCTTGATTTTCCCCTATCCACAGATAGTCGTACACCTTGTCAATGCAGGGCGCATTCGAATTTCCGTCACAGTGCAGCTTATATACTCCACCACGCTTTTTCACCTCTGTGTAGATGAGTGAAAGAAGATCCTCCATCTCCGGATCATATTCGCCAAGGCCTTTTCTCTGAGGACGGTTACCGTTTACTGTATAACTTGACTGAAGTCCCCAGTCGTTATAAATACCATCGAAACCGTATTTATCAAGAATATCGAAGGTCTTTGGCAATATAAACTCACGCCACTCTGCCTTACCGGCAGAGCAACGGCGATACTTATGAGCCAGTCCACCCATGCAGAAATGTACGCTATGGGTAAACTCCTCTCGGAAATCAGGCCCCAATTCATGGATATATCCTGTCGAGATGTAAGGAAGGATCTTGATACCGAAATAATGACACAGCTCAACAAAATGCTTCATTCCCACGGGGTCGTGAGACTCGTACTTACCAACGCCGTACTTCCATACCGCATCGTTCCATTCTTCATGGAGTTGTATCAGTTCGACACCGTTTTCCGCTAAATCCTTTAACATGTTGTAATCATATTCTGTCGGCTCTATCTTGAATGGATATGGATAGTCGCCAAGATTGTATACCGCCTGCCCCGGCATATAATCGCGCACACGGTGGCGGCGGAAATACTGCTTGTTGCCTGCTTCCGCAGAATTTATATTCTCAATGCGTGCACGATGCTGTTCGAGAGTAAGTTTTTTCATATGTGTCCTCCTGCTTTTTGGGGAATATACTTCCCTTTTTATAAAGAAACAGTCCTCTTTTCCTCTGCGGATCGATATAGTGCATCCGTAATACGGATTGTCTCAAACGCATGTTCCATAGAAGTCATCACTTCTCCATCTTCCAAAATTGCTTTTGAAAAAGACTTTATTTGCTTCCCATAAATATTTTCCCATGGGTAATCAAGCTTAACACCTAATCCCTCCCCATTGCGTACCTGCTGGCTATTGTAGCCCTGATCGGTTCCGCAATAATTTACAAAAATATCTCCTTTTCCATCTTGTCCGATGGTTCCCTGCGCTAAAACACTACCTTTTGTACCATAGATTTCCAGCATACCTTTTGCCGCTTCATCCGGAACGTTAAAATGTGCATCCACATAACAGGTAAATCCATTCTTCATATGAAGAATGCAGTCAGATGAATCTTCTACCTCGTAAGAAAATGTCTTCGTTGCAATATCTCCAAATACCCACTCCACTTCATCACCTGTCAAATAACGCAGCAAATCAATACAATGAATTCCCATGTCCATCAACGCTCCGCCGCCTGCGGTGGCTTTTTTCTGACGCCAGTTTCCCTCCATATCCGGAAACCAGCAATTCAGCTGTGCCCGACAGCTGACAATGTCACCCAAAGCACCGCTTGTTATCAACTCCCTCATAGCTTCATGTCCGGGATGATGCTTCATAACCATGGCCACTCCGGATTTACAGTTGACAGACTTCGCATAT
>JAGASC010000016.1 GCA_017621905.1 Roseburia sp. | reverse complement strand
TTCATCTACATTCTCGTTCTGTGTATATCTGATATTCGGCATGAAAAACCTCATAGATACTTTCCGTACATTTTATGCAGATAACAGAGAAATGTTTCCTGCTTTATCATGGCCCCATAAAAATACGACACATTTCACTCACTCCGGTCATCCTTATCAATATCTAATTATTCTACTCTAATTATTTTTCTTTTTGATACGAGCAATTAATTCCCTATTTTTCTCAATACTTTTCTTTAACTCCTGCTCATCTACCTTATAATCCGGTTTTGACCGAAACAATTTTAAAGGCTCAAAATTATAGTTCATATCATTTAACGCAGCATTTCTCATATCCCTATACCTCCTATCGATAATACAAACCAACTTCGCTGCATTTTGCCAAAAACGACAGCGCAGCCAAATACTGCTCCTTAACTGGCGAATTTCTCCTCAAATCCGCTATACACTCTCTGAACAACTGAAATGCTTTCTTATAATCGTAATTCTTATCACGCATCATATAATGAACCGTCCCCTGATTCGATACAACCACGATTACTTTCAACATCGGATACTCCAAATAAAACTGTATGTCTTGAAGCGAAAAAGTCTGTGTTGACGGATGGTTATGCAAGACAACAACCGCAACTGACTCCTGCGAAACAATAATGTGATTCGATAATGTATCTGCCAGAATATTTACCTCATGTTCTGTTCCCAAAGAAATACCAAACTGTTCAAGTGGATTAACTGTTCCCAAGTCACATGTAATTGCCACTTCATTGCTATCGTTTTCTTCCTTTGAAAGAATCAAGACGTTTTTCGCAAGTTCCTGCATTATTTTATTTTTATCTTCATCAAAACCATGGTATTCAACAAATGGAACTTTTTCTATTGCTATATCTGTAATATACACCTTGCAATTTCTGCACTTTGCTTGTCCCAAATCATTCATCTATTATCTTCCCTCTATCTCTTTCTCTCTCCCACCTTTATTATACCTTGCAAACTGACAAATCTCAATAAAAAAAGCATTAAGTTTCTACAATATATTCGTGTTTATCTCCTCTAGGGTCTGCTCCGGCTCACTGGAGCTGGATATTTGAATCCGTGCATTTTGAATCGGGTTGTTCGTCCCACGAGCCACTACCTGTACCCGCAGTGTGCCTTCATCTACATTCTCGTTCTGTGTATATCTGATATTCGGCATGAAAAACCTCATAGATACTTTCCGTACATTTTATGCAAATGCGCAGGAAATGTTTCCAATGAAATGAAAAAAGCACCCCACCATCAGTGCGTTAACATGCTGAGATGAAGATGCTGTTCATTTTGGATTATATACTCAGATACGCAATCTATGTTCTGCTGTTCCAGACAAAATCAAATAAATCTTACTCTACGGTTACAACTTTCGCCAGATTTCTTGGCTTATCTACATCAAAGCCTTTATCGGAAGACACATAGTAAGCCAGAAGCTGCAATGCCACAGATGCCGGAAGTACCATAAATTCATCCTGCATATCCGGCAGCTTGATCATCTCATACTCCCCTTCCAGCTTTGCAGAAAGGTTCTCTTTGATGAAAATCACCACGTCCGCTCCTCTGGATTTTACCTCTCTGATGTTGGACAGTTCCTTGGAGAACAGCTTCTCCTGGGTCACAGATGCCACCACCGGCGTATCCTGGGTAATCAAGGCAATTGGCCCGTGCTTTAACTCACCGGAAGCATAGGCTTCAGAGTGAATGTAGGACACTTCCTTTAACTTCAGAGATCCTTCCAATAAAATGGAATAATCCAAGCCACGGCCAATCATGAATAAATCCTTGGCACTCAAAATCTTTTTTGCCACCACGTGAATATCCCGGCGATTTTCTAACACTTTCCGCATCACATCCGGTGTCCGCTGCAGCTCCCGCACAAAACTCTGGGTTTCTTCCTGGGTGAATACACCTCTGCTGTGCGCCATACGGGCTACAATAAGATAAAATACCGACAACTGCGTGGTGTATGCCTTCGTGCTGGCTACCGCAATTTCCGGTCCTGCGCTGGTGTAAAGCACATAGTCACTCTCACGGGCGATGGAAGAACCCTTCACGTTAATGATAGAAAGACATTTTGCACCGCGGCGTTTCGCATATTTTACTGCCTCTAAGGTATCGATGGTTTCCCCAGACTGGGATACGGCGATGACCAGGGTTTTTTCATCGATGACCGGATCCGAATACATGAATTCGGATGCCATCTCCACATCGATATGCATATGAAGGATCGATTTCACCAGTGCCTGTGCTACCAATCCTGCGTGCATTGCGGTTCCGCAGGCTATAATGCAGATGCGCTCACAGCTGGTAAACAGGGTATCCGGCACGCCATCTTTGGAAAAATCCGGCATTCCGCCTTTGATACGGTTTCCAATGGTATTTGCTATGGCATCCGGCTGCTCCATGATTTCCTTTTCCATATAGAAAGGATATCCGGCCTTTCCGGCGCTGTTCAGTTCCCAATCCACCGTCAAAAATTCCGGTTCTACGGTGTTTTCTTCGAAGTCCTTCAGGATCACCGCATCTTTATGCAGTTCCAAAATGTGATATTCCGGCACAACAAAATAGCGGTTGGTAAAGCGGCACAGAGCCGTCAGATCTGACGCTAACATAGCGCCTTCATCGCACAAGGTGGCTACGATAGGGCTTACGTTACGGGTAGAGTAAATGATCTCCGGCTGGTCTGCAAACATCACAACAAGAGCGAAAGTTCCCCGAAGCTTTGACACCGTCTTTTTCAATGCTTCCGCAGGATTTCCCTCATAAAAATGGTTTAAGAGCGCAGCCACAACCTCGCTGTCCGTCTCCGATGCGAGTTCATCTGCCAATTCATAATCCGCAATCAGTTCCTGATAATTTTCGATGATGCCATTGTGCACCAGCGTCACTTTACCCACCTGATGGGGGTGGGCGTTCCGGTCATTGACGCCGCCATGGGTCGCCCATCTGGTATGGCCGATGCCACAAGTGGACACAAGTTTTTCGGAGGCACAAATCGCCCGCAAATCACTGACTCTTCCGGCACATTTGCGAACCTTTATCTCTCCGTTCTCTGCATCCTTTACGGCAAGGCCTGCACTGTCATAGCCCCTGTACTCCAAAAGCTCCAGTGCATCCAGCAATACTTCCCTTACATCCTCTGATCCTGTATATCCAATAATTCCACACATAAATTTTCCTCATTTCTTTCATTATTATTTTTCAAATGGAGAATACCCACATTTGGCATTCTCACGCGCGAAACATAGAATTTCTTAGGCAGCGCATCCAATGATGCGATGTCTTAGCAATTCTTTTCGCATGCTTACCTTACACCGTATTTGTTTTGCGGTCGCCCACATATTTGCCGATGTATCTCGCACTGGAAGCGGTACGGAAAGGCACCCGCCGAATTTTCGATCACCTTTCTCCTCGTTAACCTGCCCTCACACGGAACAGGTGCATGGCGCTTGTTTGCCGCCCTGCCGCGCACTGCAAATGCAGCACGCAGCACAGACGATATAGGATGACACAAAACAATATTAACATTTCATCCAGCTGCTTAAAATCAACCGGATATGTATGAAATATTGTCTGCGCATCCATGAAAATTTATGTCTGTGATACAACAGAATTAGATTGCGTATCTGAATATATAATCCTTATTCAATTTTCAATGTTCAACGTGTTTACTATACTATTATATGCCGAAAATGTCCAGTCATTATTTTTAATTTAACATCCATTTTCATTCTTACTTCCTTGCAATGTATTTCCGGATATCCAGTGAAATTGCCACAAAGATTACGATTCCGATTGCTATGTACTGCGCATTTGCATCCACACCCAAAAACTGAAGTGCAACTTTGAGCAGTTCAAATACTGCTACACCGATGATAGCGGAGGAAACTTTGCCCCGGCCGCCGGTCACGGATACACCGCCGATGGTGCAGGCTGCAATCGCTTCCATCTCATAACCAAAGCCCAGCTGAACAGAGGCTCCGCCGGCTTTTGCACCCAGCATGAAGCCTGCCAGCCCGTACATGGCTGCTGCCTTCATATAAATGAGGACCAGGGTCTTTTTGACCGGCACACCGGCCACCTCTGCAGCCTGGGGATTTCCGCCGATGGCGTACATGTATTTTCCATGGCGGGTCATGTTGAAGATGAACCAGGTAATGGCCGCCACCGCCACTGCAATCCAAATCAGGTAATTGATGCCGAGGAATTTCCCATTGGCCACATCCGTATACTGCTTCACATAACCACCCAGAGGTGTCGCGTTGGTGTAGATCAGCGAAATGCCGTATACGACTTCCATCATGGCCAGGGTGGCGATAAAGGGTGGTACATGCAGATAGGCGATAAAGCAGCCGGTCACTGTACCGAAGGCAGCGCAGATTGCCATGACAATCAACAGAGCCACCAGAATATTTAGTGGTTCCTTCCCCGGGAAAAATTTTCCGGAATAATCCATTCGCTGTAAAAGTGTTCCCGCAATACAGCCTGCAAAGCCAATCATACGCCCTGCCGACAGATCACAGCCTGCGGTGATAACACAACCTGCGATTCCAAGGGCAATCACCAGCCTTGGGCTCATGTTCATAAGAATGTTCATAAAATTATTTTTTGTAAAAAAATTGTCTGACGTAAATCCGGTATAAATGACCAGGATAAACATTACGATGATTACACCGTTATTGATCAGAAAATCTTTTGTTTTCTGTTGTCCTGTTTTTTTCATATTTATAATCCACCTTCCTTTCTCGTTATCTGTAAAACTGTATAATGTCGACAGACATTATATGCGCCGCAGCGAAGCGGTGTGCCCATCGGTACCATATACCTTGTGCGAAGCACATGATATGTTAAAATTGCGTAGCGAAGCTCATTACCTTTTCCTGCGTCATATCCACATTGTCTTCGATTTCACCGGTGACCTTACCATTGCACATCACATAAATACGGTCTGACATGCCGAGCAGTTCCGGCATTTCCGAGGAAATCATAATGATTGCCTTCCCCTGCCCGGCCAGTTCATTCATGATTTCATAAATTTCATGCTTTGCCCCGACGTCGATTCCACGGGTAGGCTCATCCATAATCAGCACATCCGGATTTCCGGCGAGCCAGCGGGAAACAATGACTTTCTGCTGATTCCCTCCGGATAGATTGGAAATGTGTTCCTTCATCCCGGGTGTCTTGATCCGCAGTTTTTTGATGCTCTGCTCTACCACCTCATTGATTTTTTTATGGTTCAGTAGAAAGCCCGCCAGAAGGAACTTGTTGTATACGGACACGCCCACATTGTCCTTAATGGACAGGCAGCCGAAGATGCCGCTTCCACGGCGATCCTCCGTAATCAGACCTATGCCGGCCCGCATGGCATCTGCGGGATGTTTGATTTTTACTCTTTTTCCTTTTATGTGAATCTCGCCGGATAAAATGCCCCGAAGGCCGAAGATTCCCTCCATCAGCTCCGTCCGCTGGGCACCTACCAGGCCGCCAAAACCAAGGATTTCTCCTTTTCGCAGGGTAAAGCTTGCATCCCGGAAGGACTTTGCATGGATGGAGGACAGATTTTTTACCTCCAGGACGACTTCCCCGGGTGCGCTTTCCTTTTTGGGGTACACGTTGGTAAGCTCGCGGCCTACCATTTTTGCGATCAACTGGTCTGTGGTCAACTCCGCCGCCGGCCAGGTTCCCACATAGGTTCCGTCCCGCATGACGGTGATATCGTCGGCGATGCGCTTGATTTCATCCATTTTATGGGAAATATATACCATGGCAACGCCCCGGTTCCGCAGCTCGTTCATAATGCGAAACAACGCCTCCACCTCGTTGTCGGAAAGGGAGGAGGTGGGCTCGTCAAATATGACTACCCGGGCCTGCTGGGAAACGGCTTTCGCGATTTCTACGGACTGCATCTGACCGATGGAGAGGGTTCCAAGCTGGGCTTTGGGGTCTATGTCAAGCTGCACCTCTGTAAGCCATCTTTGTGCCTCATCATTCATTTTTTTGTGGTCTATCAGCTGCAGCGGGCCGATTTTTTTTACCGGAAATCTGCCAAGGTACATATTTTCCGAAACGCTTCTTGCCGGTACCGGCTGTATCTCCTGATGTACCATGGCAATGCCCCGCTTCATTGCCTCGTCGGGATTGCTTACGGTGATTGGTTCTCCATCCAGGAAAATTTCTCCCTCATCCATTTTGTAAATGCCGAACAGGCATTTCATTAGCGTAGACTTTCCTGCACCGTTTTCTCCCATGAGGGCGTGGACGGTTCCCGGCCGCAGCAAAAGCTGTACGTGGTCAAGGGCCTGCACGCCGGGAAAGGATTTGCAGATTCCCCTCAATTCCAATTTATATTCTGCCATATTTCCTCCATACTTTTTGAAAGTGAAGTGCGGATACCTGCTGGCATCCGCACTTCATATTGTAGACATTGTCCGGATGATTCTCTCTTCTTACTTCCGGATCCTTCTC
>JAGASC010000216.1 GCA_017621905.1 Roseburia sp. | reverse complement strand
ATGCCTGCAAGCAGCATGATATTTATGTGATGGTGGATGAGACCTATGTGGAATTTGCCGACAATATGGACGAGATTTCAGCGGTGCCGCTGACGAATTATTATAATAATATTGTGATTCTCCGGGGAACTTCCAAGTTCTTTGCTGCTCCCGGTCTTCGTCTTGGCTATGCGATTACCGGAAGCCGGGATTTAATTGAGGCTATTAATGCCAGAAAAAATCCCTGGACAATTAATTCTTTAGCTGTGGTGGCCGGGGAAACCATGTTCACAGACACTGCTTATATTAATGAGACAAAATCTCTCATTTCCAGTGAACGGGCACGACTTTACCGGATTTTTGACGAGCATCCGGATTTCAAGGTTTATGCCCCCAGCGGGAATTTTATGTTGGTGAAAATTTTAAAGGAGGGGCTTACCTCTCAGGATCTTTTTGAACGGGCCATTCGGGAAAAAATGATGATTCGGGACTGCTCCACTTTCCCATTTCTGGATAACAAATATATCCGCTTCTGCTTTATGAAGCCGGAGGATAATGATAAACTGGTGCAATGCCTGCTGCAGTAACATTATGGGCTATTCATGGATGAATCATTCAAAATAAGATTATTGTAAGGGACCGCTGCAAAATTCTACTCTGCTGTAGATTTTGCAGCGGTCCCATTTTATGTAATGAAACGATGTTTCCTGGGACATCTAAAAAAAAATTATTCTATTTCGTTTTTTACACTTGCATAAATTGGATTTACGTGGTATAAGTTGTATTTGAAAGGAGGTGCTTGCATTTGTTTGCAAACGAACGTCAAAAACATATACACTCTCTTATTAAACAAAATGGTGCGGTTACTACCGCTGAACTGACTGCCCAGTTCGGTGTTTCTATTGAAACAATCCGAAAAGACCTGTTAGCAATGGAGCGCGACAACCTGTTACAGCGTGTCCACGGCGGTGCCATCAGCAATAAGGAAATGCCGCTGTTCCACTCCTTATCAGCCCGCATTGAAGAACATGTGGATTTAAAACGCATGCTTTCCCGCGCGGCAACTGGCCTGATATCGGAAAACGACATTATCGGCGTGGATGCCGGCAGTACTGCTGTCATTTTTGCCGAGGCCTTAAAAGCAAGTTTTTCCCAGCTGACTGTAATTACCCAATCCATGGATGTTTTAGAAATACTCAATGGTTACAAAGGTTTCAAGGTAATTCTGTGCGGCGGTCTATATAATGCCGAGGAAAGAGCTTTCTACGGACCGGTTACCATCAATACGATGCAAAATCTGCACATGCAGAAGGCTTTTATTTTTCCTTCCGCGGTTTCACTGAAACACGGCATTGCAGACTTTCAGGAAGAAATGTTTGCTGTCCAGAAACAATTTTTAGAAAGTGCAGACAACATTTTTATTCTGGCTGACAGCTCTAAATTTGAACAGACCGCCCTAATGAAGTTGGACGATATGCGCACCAGCTACACCTACGTAACAGATCATGAACTTCCCGGTAACTTAAAAAAGCTTTACCGTGAAAATAATATTACAATTATAACGGAGTAATCTTATGAAACTTACAGAAAAGAAAAAAGTAAACTCTGCTATCATGTTATTCATGACAGCCTATATGGTCAGCTATCTGACCCGTATCAACTTTGGTGCTGTTTTAACGGAAATTATCGCCGACACCGGTTTATCTAAAACAGCACTTTCCGCCGCAGTTACCGGCAGTTTTATTACATATGGCGCCGGGCAGGTCATCAGCGGGTTCTTTGGAGACCGCTTTCAGCCGAAAAAACTTGTATTATGCGGACTTCTTCTAAGCTGCTGTATGAATCTGCTGATTCCGCTCTGCTCCTCTCCTCTGCTGATGGCTGCTGTATGGTGCGTGAATGGATTTGCGCAGGCATTTATGTGGCCTCCCATTGTACGTCTGATGGTATATTTATTTACAGATGAGGATTACAAGCGCGCCTCCTATATGGTTTCCTGGGGTGCCGCATTTGGAACAATCATTATATATCTGATGGCACCGGTGCTCATTATTATATCCGGATGGAGAAGTGTTTTTCTCTTTTCCGCATTGTGCGGAATTATCATGTGTATCATCTGGCAGAAGAAATGCTATACACTGGATGAGAATGAAGCTTCGCACAAGACCGGACATCGTAATGCTCCATCCATAAAACATACCGGCCGTAAGATTGCGAATGCTGCTATTTCTGATTATAACGAGGCTGCTAACGGAACTTTTGAAAAAAAGAAAACCGTGGTCCTGCTCTTTTCTGTCATTATGCTGATTATTATTTTGCAGGGTTCCCTTCGTGATGGCGTTACCACATGGATGCCTTCCTACATCTCGGAAACCTATGCTTTAGGAAGCGCGGTTTCTATCCTGACGGGAGTTGTATTGCCGATTTTTCATATTATATGTAATCGCTTCGCATTGGCTGTTTATAAAAAGGCACCGAGCTCTCCTTTATTGTGTGCGGGAATTTTCTTCGGTACCGGTGCTATAGCGACCATAGCGCTCATTTTCCTGACGGGGAATAATGCTTTCGGCTCTGTTCTCTCCACAGCACTTCTGACCGGCTGCATGCATGGGGTGAATCTGATGATGACCTGTATGGTTCCGCCCTATTTTAAAGAAGGTGGAAATGTATCTCTTGTATCCGGTGTTTTAAATGCAGGTACCTATATCGGCAGTGCCATTTCTACTTATGGAATTGCGCTGATTTCCCAACATGCTGGCTGGAGCGTGACCATAATTGTGTGGTTTTTTATCGCTCTGTTCGGAAGCATATTATGTTTTCTGGGCCTGCCTGTATGGAAAAAACGATTTCATTGATGCAGTGTCCTGTATATAAAAAGAAGAACCAGATTTTACTCTCTGGTTCTTCTTTTGCTCTAATCCTTCATTTAAATCTGATCATTTGAGAAATGATAAATCTTTACTTTTGTTAAAATCTTCTGCCAATTCATTAATTCCTTAACTACACGCAAGACATATACTTCTCTTTTTTCATCATTAACAACATAAAATATCAAGTATGATTCATATACCTTTTTATGTATCACATAACCTCTATACCTTATTCCTGAATCAGAAAATTTTAACGGAAAATCCCCCATATTCCTCACTTCTTGTTTCAGATTATGATATAGCGCCTCAGCGGCTTCTGGATTGTACAACTCCATGTGAATGTATTTTACCAAGCCGAAAATATCTTCAATAGCTTCATCTGATACTAATACATTATAATTCATTCCTCATTCTGTCTTTGATAATCTGGAATGCTTCATCTACAGTATGCATTCTGCCTGCTTCCATATCATCAATTCCTCTATCAAGATAAGAAAATAGTGCTTCTATTGCAGTCTCTTCATTTACATTATTAATGTTCTGAACAACAGCTTCCATATCACTCATCTCCTTTCATCTCTCCACATTCACATTATACTCATTTTTCACAAAAAAGTATACGCTCAATTTTCTTAATATTCAAAAACAAAAATACGACTACCTATTTTTAATAGGATAACACAAATACTTAAAATTACAACCAAAAAATGAATTCTCTTATATTTTTTATTACTTTTGAACAAAGATGAATTCTCTTACTATACAACATATTCAAATTTGGGGACGCAGCATTTTCTAGAAAATGCTGCGTCCCCAAATTTGAAATTATAAACTTTTCAAAAAAGCTTCCAGCTTATGTGCAATCACCTGGTGTCCCAAATCATTTGGATGCAGGCCATCCGGAATGTATGTATTCTTTATCTCTTCCACCTCAGGCTGCAGGCCGCTGCCTGCATATAAATCCAGAACCGGGAGAGAATAATACTCAGCCACTTCCCGGATAATATCAACATACTCCTTTAACGTTCCAAAAGGCTCAACTTTTACAGATCCGTGGTCGGACAGTTCATTACATCTGTGAAGCGGTGTCATAATCACGATTGTTTTCCCAAGATATTTCCGGATCAATCCGGAATACAGATAATGGCATGCTCCATAAAAGGTTTCCGGAGTACGGTCTGAAAACTTGCCAAGCAAAGCATCTCCATGTCCGTAGTCGTTGGTTCCGCCAAACACTACCACGATATCCGCATCATCGTCCATCCGGTCAAATCTTTCAGAAAAAGAATTTACATCCACATAGTCGTCCTTGGGTCTGGCCTCTGTTCCCTTCTGGATCGCGTATCTGGTTCCACTGATTCCATAATTTCTTGCTTCGGCAAGTCCCACATTCTCTTTTAATACGTTGAGATAAATGCTTTCCTGACAGCTTGTGGCAACACCTTCTGTAATGCTGTCTCCTAAAAAGTTGATTTTTTTGTTCTCCAGATTCATTTGTTTTTCCTCGTTTTCTTCTGTTTTACAAAATTACAGAAATTTTACACACCTATTTTATATCACAATCATTCTGCTCCTGCAAGATATTTTTCCCGCAGCAATTTTACCTCAAGACTATGTGTTGTTTTCCCAGTATGGTATGCAACACCTATTGCTGCTAAATTTTAAAACGGCGGCAAGTTTTTCTACTTGCCGCCGTCACTATTAGCTGTAAAACCAACTCTTCCTTATCGACTTATATTTATTTGTTGCTTAAATACTCGTCAATTCCCTTCGCAGCTGCTTTTCCTGCACCCATAGCAAGGATAACCGTTGCTGCTCCGGTCACGGCATCTCCGCCGGCATATACGCCTTCTTTGGAGGTTGCACCGTTTGTGTCATCCGCAACAATACATTTTCTGCGGTTTACTTCCAGGCCTTTTGTGGTGGAAGAAATCAATGGGTTCGGTGAGGTTCCCAGAGACATGATCACAGTATCTGCCTCGATTTCATACTCGGAACCGGGAATCTCAACCGGGCTTCTTCTTCCGGATGCATCCGGCTCGCCAAGCTCCATCTTGATTACCTTAGCGCCTCTTACTGCGCCGTTCTCATCCACAAGGATTTCGGTCGGGTTCTGCAGTAAGTCAAAGATGATACCTTCCTCTTTTGCGTGATGTACTTCTTCTACTCGTGCCGGAAGCTCTTCCTCGCCACGACGGTATACTACATGTACCTCTGCGCCGAGTCTTCTTGCGGTTCTTGCAGCATCCATAGCCACGTTACCACCACCGACAACGATGACTTTCTTACCTCTGCTGATTGGGGTGTCATAGCCCTCTAAGAATGCCTTCATCAGGTTATTTCTGGTCAGATATTCGTTCGCGGAAAATACGCCAAGGGCCTGCTCACCCGGGATTCCCATAAATCTTGGAAGTCCTGCGCCGGAACCGATAAATACTGCTTCAAAGCCTTCCTTCTCCATCAGTTCATCGATGGTTACAGACTTACCGATGACAACGTTTGTCTCAATTTTCACGCCAAGAGCTTTTACGTTCTCAACCTCAGCCGCAACTACTTTCTGCTTTGGAAGACGGAACTCCGGAATACCGTAGATCAATACACCGCCTGCCTCGTGCAGTGCCTCAAAAATGGTTACGTCGTAGCCAAGTTTCGCCAGATCGCCTGCACAGGTCAGACCTGCAGGGCCGGAGCCGATGACTGCAACCTTATGTCCGTTCATTTTTTCTGCTTTCTTTGGCTTAATGCCGTGCTCTCTTGCCCAGTCAGCTACGAAACGCTCCAGTTTACCGATGGAAACCGGGTCACCTTTGATGCCGCGGATACATTTTCCTTCACACTGGCTCTCCTGTGGACATACGCGTCCACAAACTGCCGGAAGTGCGGAGGACTGGCTGATGATGTGGTAAGCCTCCTCGAAATTGCCTTCTTTTACCTGGGCGATGAATGCCGGAATATTGATGGAAACCGGACAGCCCTTCATACACTGTGCATTTTTACAATTGATACAGCGGGCAGCTTCTGCCATCGCTTCTTCTTCGTTATATCCTAAACATACCTCTTCAAAATTCGTCGCACGAACCTCTGGATCCTGCTCACGAACAGGTACTCTCTTTAATACGTCCATAGTTCCTCCATATAATAATCGTTTTTTTCTTATTATTCACAGTTACCGCAGCCGCCGTGGTGGGTGTCGCCTTCCTGTAATTTCAGCATTGCTCTGCCCTCTGCGGTCTTATACTGCTGCTGGCGCTTCATGGCCTGGTCGAAATCTACCAGATGTCCGTCGAATTCCGGACCGTCTACACAGGCAAATTTTACCTGATCGCCAACCACCAGACGACATGCTCCACACATACCGGTTCCATCTACCATGATTGGATTCATAGATACGACTGTCGGAATACCAAGCTCCTTGGTCAGCTTGCAGACAAATTTCATCCTGATCATCGGTCCGCTGGCAACACAGTGGTCAGAACGTACACCCTTGTCCCAGAGATCCTGAAGCTGGGCAGTTCCGGTTCCTTTGAAACCGTAGGAACCATCGTCGGTGGTAACATACAGATTGGTTGCAACTTTTCTCATCTCATCTTCGAGAATCAGTAAATCTTTATTTCTGGAACCCATGATAACGTCGCAGTCTACGCCGTGCTCATGCAGCCATTTTACCTGGGGATATACCGGAGCTGTTCCAACACCGCCGGCAACAAATAATATTTTCTTTTTCTTTAATTCTTCGATATCTTCATAAATCAAATCAGAAGGGCATCCCAATGGTCCTACGAAGTCCTGAAATGCATCTCCTTCATTAAGGGCTAACATACGCTCTGT
>JAGASC010000215.1 GCA_017621905.1 Roseburia sp. | reverse complement strand
GAATTAAAAGAGTCCATCCCGGGAGCAGTCATTTTAGGACAGTTCGTAAATCCGGCAAACCCCGCAGTCCATAAAGCAACCACAGGGCCGGAAATCTGGGATCAGACCGACGGAAAAGTAGATTTCTTTGTTGCAGGTGTAGGAACCGGCGGAACCATCACCGGTGTTGGCGAATACTTAAAAGAACAGAACCCGGATGTAAAAATCGTGGCAGTAGAACCGGCAACAAGCCCGGTACTATCCAAAGGTACAGCAGGTGCTCATAAGATTCAGGGCATCGGTGCAGGCTTTGTACCGGAAGTCCTCAACACAAAGATATACGATGAAGTCATTGCTATTGAAAATGAAGACGCCTTCACAGAAGGCAGAACATTTGCAGTAAGCGAAGGCATCCTGGTAGGAATCTCCTCCGGTGCAGCCCTAAAAGCAGCCACAATCCTGGCACAAAGACCGGAAAATAAAGGAAAGAATATCGTGGTATTATTGCCGGATTCCGGAGACAGATATCTGTCCACTCCGCTGTTCGCCAGAAGCTAGAGGCAGGTCGCCTACTTCATTTGCAAATGGTTGGACGATGAAGAGTAGTCGGTAACCAGCCTCAGTTTGGTCAGCTGTGAATGACAAAATCCCCCAGAGAGCTGCTACTCTCTGGGGAAAAATTAACTTATTCCTTTATTCCTAAAACATAATCTTAGCTTTATTCTTCAAAAGTCTGGCGCCATTCACAATCAAAAGTGTTCCGGCCGCGACCCCGCCCACAAGAACACAAATTCCCAAAACCAGATTCGAGGAACCGGCAGACTTCATCACTTTGTAAATTTTTTCTTCCATACGACATCCTCCATTAAAAAAACAACTGTCTATTTTTATATATATTAACATTATTCCCTGAATTATACAAATTAACTTTGCATAAACACTTCCAACAATTCGAATACTCCAAAGACAGAAACAATATTTTTCAACAATAATTTTTGCGTTTTGTTTGAAAAAACACTATAGACCATATATAATAGAGACAACGCGCTGTTAAAAAAAGAAAGCGGCGCATATTCCCAAAAAGTTTTAGGAGGAAGTACAATGCAGACTTCGGATCATAGGCCGCAGCGAGGTGTCAAACTGCAACCCATGGATGAGATAGATGGATTTTTGGTGCGCCCGGGATTATACAGTCATAACGGTGCCACACGGACAGAGAACGGTGTCAGTTTTACGATACATTCTTTTGGAGCAACCAGCTGTACGCTGCTTTTGTTCCACCCGTATGCGAAAGAGCCTTTTGCAAGATTGAAATTTCCGGAACCATACCATATTGGAAATACTTATTCCATGTTGGTCTACGGACTTAAAATCGAGGACTTTGAATATGCCTTTGAGATGGATGGTCCCTACGATAAGGAGAAAGGCAAGCTTTTTGACCGGAGAAATGTGCTCTTAGACCCATATGCCAGGGCTGTGACCGGACAGAGAGAATGGGGCCAGCGCCCAAAGGGTGGTGAGAAATCGGTCTATCACGCCAGAGTGGTGGAAAATAATTTCGACTGGGGCGGCATCCGTCAGTTAGAGCATCCATCGGAAGACCTGATCATATATGAAATGCACGTCCGGGGATTTACAAAACATGAATCCTCAGGTGTTACCGCGAAAGGTACCTACGAGGGACTGCGGCAGAAAATTCCTTATTTAAAGGAGTTGGGAATCAATGCTGTGGAGCTGATGCCCATTTTTGAATTTGACGAAATGGAAGGGGATCGTATGTATGAGGGAAAACGGCTCTATAACTACTGGGGCTACAATACGGTCTGCTTTTTTGCGCCCAATACCGGTTACTCTTCTGTGGTGGAACACAACCATGAGGGGGATGAACTGAAACAGCTGATTTACGAATTGAAAGAAAATGGAATCGAAGTGATTCTTGACGTAGTATTCAACCATACAGCAGAAGGAAATGAGGATGGCCCCTGCTTTTCTTTTAAAGGAATCGATAATGATATTTATTACATCCTTACACCGGAAGGAGATTACTACAATTTCAGCGGTTGTGGAAATGTTATGAACTGTAATCACCCGGTAGTACGCCGGTTCATCATTGACTGTCTGCGCTACTGGGTGACAGATTACCGGGTGGATGGTTTTCGGTTTGACCTGGCATCCATTCTTACGAGGGATGAGAAAGGAATTCCCATGTCAGATCCGCCCCTGTTACAGGCCATTGCCCACGATGCAATCCTGGGAAAAGTAAAGCTGATTGCGGAGGCATGGGACGCCGGCGGACTTTATCAGGTGGGAAGTTTTCCTTCCTGGAGCAGATGGTCAGAGTGGAACGGAAAGTATCGGGATGACCTCCGCCGTTTCTTAAAAGGTGATGCAGGCATGGCGGGGACAGCCATCACCAGAATTACCGGATCGAGAGATTTGTATGATCCGGCACAACGTGGAAAGAGTGCCTCTGTCAATTTTTTGACCTGCCATGACGGATTTACTTTGTATGATCTGTATTCCTACAATACAAAGCACAATGAACAAAACGGCTGGAATAATACGGATGGAGATAATAACGGCAACAGCTGGAACTGTGGTGTGGAAGGCGGGACCGATGACCCGCAGATAGAAGGACTACGCCTTCGCATGGTAAAAAATGCCTTTGCAACGCTGATGTGCAGCAGAGGCCCGGCGATGTTTTATGCCGGCGATGAGTTCTGCAATACCCAGTTCGGCAATAACAATGCCTACTGTCAGGACAATGAGATTTCCTGGCTGGACTGGACAAGACTGGAGAAATACCGGGAAATTCACGATTTCTTCCGCTATATGATTGCTTTCCGCAAAAAACACGCTATTTTGCGGAAAACCACAAAAGCGTCCCTGTGTAACCTGCCGGAAATCAGCATACACAATGGATATCCATGGAATGGAGGAACCGATTATAACAGCCGTCTGATAGGCATTATGTATGCCGGAAGAGACGAACTGGATACCCGGGATGATATCGTATTTTATGCTGCGAATGTGTACTGGGAGCCGCTGATCATGCAGCTGCCGGAACTGCCCAATGGCCTGCAGTGGAAGGTCTGTGTCAATACATCTGTGGAATACGCGGATGAAAAGAACATGGAATCGTTTACCGAATTTTACTACAAAAAAACATTAAAGATTCCCACTCGTACCATTGTTGTGCTGGCGGCAGAATAAATCGTAACAGTTCAGATACCCTCACTGTTACAGTAAATCTTATATTTCATGAAAAATCGGAGCTGTCTGCGTCCACGGACGCAATGCCGGATGCGGAAAATTCGGCGGACAGCTGACGGCTGGACACCGATGTGGTTCCAAGCAGATAGTCTACGCTGGTATCCAGATAAAGCGCTATTTGCACCAGAGTCTCACAGTCAGGCAGCCGGCGCGACTGCAGATATCCGTTGATGGTGCTCGGGGCCAGATACAGTGCGGAGGCCAGTTCACGCTGTGTAATGTGTTTTTCCTGCATGAGTCTCCTGATTCGCATACCTAATTGCATAGTTCCCCCGTGATTTCATGATAATAAGTGCTTTTAGATAAGTAATTGTAAGCGTTTACTTACAACAGTAGGGATAATGCATATCAACATATATATAATCAGATCCAGCCCCCGTCTAAGGTAATAATCTGTCCGGTGAGATATTCGTTGCCGGTGGCCAGCTGTAATGCCAGTGCAGCCACATCTTCCGGTGTTCCGAAGCGGCCTGCCGGAATTTCTTCCGCCAATGCAGCTCTTTCCTCCTCTGAAAAGCAGGCATTCATCCTTGTATCAATGCACCCACAGGCGATGGCATTGACCTGAATATTGCTGGGCGCCAGCTCCTTAGCCAGCGCTTTGGTAAAGGAATTTATGCCTCCCTTGCAGGCGGAATAGGCCACCTCGCAGGATGCCCCCACATTTCCCCAGACCGAGGATATATTGATAATTTTACCGCATTTTTGATGCACCATGTAGGGAATGGCAAGCTTGCAGGCAGAAAAAACGGAAGTCAGGTTCGTATTTACAATGTGATTCCAGTCAGCGATGGACATATCTGTCAAAAGCCCTACGTAGGAAATGCCCGCATTATTTACAAGAACATCCACGCCGTCAAGCTCCGCGTCAATTCTGGCAAACAACTGCTCTACATAGGCATAATCCCCCATGTCCCCAATGCTGGTGAGCACCTGGGTGTGGAAAGTGCTTTTCAGTTCCTCTGCCAGAGCCAGAAGCTCAGGCTCGGTTTTTGAGCAGGTAATAACCAGCCGATCGCCGGCTTTGGCAAATTCAGCTGCAATGGCACGCCCGATTCCACGGGAGGCACCGGTTATAAGTACAGTTCTATTCATAAAAATCTCCTTAAAAAAATCAGAAATAAAAGGGTGGGCTACCGGAACATTTTAACATTTATTTGCCGGAAAAAAAAGCGGCACAAAAAAAATTGATAAAAATGAAATTTTCTATGGACAATTTTGAGAAGTTGTGGTAGTATAAATAAGCACGATTTGTGAGACGTGCTTATTTATATAAATATCGATGCGTGGCTCAGCTTGGTAGAGCGTTGCGTTCGGGACGCAGAGGTCGCAGGTTCAAATCCTGTCGCATCGACTTAAGCATAAACGCTACTTAAGATAAATCGATTTCGAATCGGTTTATTTTTTTTGTATCAAATTACATCTGATAAAGGAAAAAAATCCCTGTGAGATAAAAGCACAGGGATTTTTTGCTGTTTTTCGTCTTAAATCGAAGAAGTAAAAGGAGGATCTTGTCATGTCAAGAAAAGGAGAGAACATCTACAAAAGGAAGGACAAACGCTGGGAGGGCCGTTACATTAAGGGGTATACCCCTGAAGGAACCATACGCTACGGCTATTGCTATGGACAATCTTACCGGGAGGTTAAGGAAAAGACCGAGGAAGCAAAGGGTTTCTTGCTTGTAAGGCCTGATTCAGATTCGACTTCAAAATGTCACAGAAATTTTTCCTGCTACTGCCGGGAGTGGCTTCAGTTGAACCGGAGTAAGGTAAAGGAATCCACTTATGTGAAGTATAGCTCGGTAGTAGAAAAACATATCGTACCAAAAATAGGAAACTATCAGGTGCAGATGCTTTCATCGGTGTTAATCGGGCAGTTTGAGCACGAATTGTTGGAGGAAAATCTGTCGCCCAAAACTGTGCGTGACATTTTGACCATTTTGCGGTCCATTCTGAAGTATACGGAAAAGCATTTTCCGGGTAAAATGCAGGCGCTTGAAATTGTGTATCCAAAAGATGTCAAAAAAGAAATGAGGGTATTGACGAAGGAGGAGCAGACCAGATTTGTGCAGTATCTGATATGTGATATGGATGAGTGCAAATTTGGTGTGCTGCTGGCATTGCTGACCGGGTTACGGATTGGTGAAGTTTGTGCATTAAGATGGAAGGATATAAGGCTGGAGGAGGGAATCATCCGAATCTCTTTCACAATGCAGCGCCTGAAGAATCTGGAGCAAGATGAAACGTGTAAAACAAAGGTTGTAATCAGTACTCCGAAAAGCGATACTTCGGCACGGGTGATTCCGTTGACAAAATATACGACAGAAATTTGCAGTCAATGGAAATCTGAGAATCTGGAGGCTTTCGTACTAACAGGAAAGCCGGAAAAATATTTAGAACCCCGCACCCTGCAATACAAGATGGAGCATTATACGCAGGAATGTGATTTGGAGGGAGTTCACTTTCATGCACTCCGCCATACATTTGCCACCCGGTGTGTGGAGGTGGGATTTGAAATTAAATCACTCAGCGAGATTTTGGGACACTCCAGTCCGCGTATCACGCTGGATCGCTATGTGCATTCCTCCCTGGAGTTAAAAAGAGACAACATGAATAAGCTTGCTGAAATCGGGTATTAATTTTTGCAAAAAATGCTGCACTTGGATTAGATTCCCAAAAACGGATGACGGGGATTCGATGCCAGAGCGGAAGAGAAGGGGGGAAAACTTTTGTCGGAATAAGGGATAATATGTCAAAATTTTCGCAGAGTTATGTACTCTGCGTTTTATCTTGAGAAAGTGCGGAAATATTGAAAATTATTCGCTTTTTTGACGGGATATTTGACGGCGATAATATAAAAAAGAAAACTTTACCAAAACTGAAAAAGCATTTACCGTTCCATGACATTTACCGTCTGTGGTACTGACGACTTATTTGACGGCGCACAGAATAATATGGAACCCCCATGAGCACCCAATTGGCTTTGAATATGTTTTGAATGAGTTTTGAATATTGGAAAAAGATTTATTTGACGGCTAAAAAAATGATTATTTCGACGTGTTTAAACTATATTTGCAAAAAAATGTTTGTATTTTGCTCCGAATGGTGCTATACTTTGTCTACGCAGAGTACATAACTCTGCGAAAAAGAAATTGCTTTCAAAAGCATATTTGGTAAATTACTTACAACGTATTTTTCTGACTGCCGGAAAGGGGATGCGTGGCATGGAGAGAGACAAAATGCGGTCAGCATTGATGGAAAGTGTAATACACATTGTTGCCCAAGAAGGCCTGGAAAATACAACAACAAAGAAAATAGCGCAAAGAGTCGGAGTGAACGAGGTATATATATACCGTACCTGCCGAGACAAGGAAGATTTGATGAAGCGGGCATTTCTTGCTGAGGATCAGGAATTTTTGCAGGAAATATTAAGACAGTTTTCCATCCTGAAAGCGGAAGAAGCAAGCCTGGAGACGAAGGGCAGGGCGGTTTGGACTTCCTGTTGGGATTATCTGATGAACCGGCCGGACAGCTGCCTTTTCTATGTGCGATATTTTTATTCCGCAAATTTTAACGAAGCGGTACAAAAAAAGCACCGGCTGCTTTGTCAACCGCTGTTGGAACATCTGAGAAGTGAGGCAGAGACAGAAAAAATATCGGAGACGTTTTTATTTCAAATACTGGAAATGTCCTGGTTATTTTCGTCAAAAGTAGCACTTGGAATTTGGAAAAACAGCCAGGAAACAGCGGAAGAATGTTTTCATTTATTATATAGCATGTGTCAGGCCGTTCCAGGGCTAACGCGTACGCCGGGAGGCACAGCTGGGATATAAAATTTAAACACAGAAATGAGGAAAAGCATGACCAACATTACAGATATCCATACACATGTGCTGCCGGGCATAGACGACGGCGCACCCGATTGGAACATCTGCAGACAGATGCTGATCCAAAGCTATAAGAGCGGTGTGGACAGTATCATAGCGACACCTCATTATCTTCCCTGGGAAAAGAATGCCAGTGCCGCAAGAATACGGAGATTGTGCCAAAGGGTACAGGAACAAATCCGGGAGGAGAAGGGGATTGCAATCAACATATACCCCGGACAGGAAATCTATTACCATGGCGACATTGTGGAGAGTCTGAAAACGGGAAAAGCACTGACGTTGGCAGACAGCAGATATGTGCTTGTAGAATTTTCGTCAGGAGAATCCTACAGTACCATAAAAAGGGCAATACATCATCTGCGTGAAGCGGGATATATCCCGATTATTGCGCATGTGGAACGATACCAAAGCATTCGAAAACCCGATGGAAAACAGGAAAGCAGATCTGCCGGTTTGAAAGAACTGTATGATTTGGGAGCATTGTTCCAGATGAATACAGAAGTATTGCAGCTGGGCACCTTTCATCAAACCGGAAGATGGGCCAGAAAGGCGCTGGAGCAAAAACAGATTCATTTTCTTGCGTCGGACATGCACAACCTTAAGACCCGTCCGCCGATAACAAAAGAGCAGCTTTGCTGGATCAGAAAGCATCTGGACCGGGATTATCAGAACAGTATCTTATATGGCAACGCCGTCGAGATCGTTGGTCAATGGGTACAGTGATATTATTTTAAAGAAGAAACGTAGCAAAGGAATACTTAAAAAGGAACACTATGGAAAATAAAGTATACCAGGAAGAAGAAATAGAAATTGATTTATGGAGATTATTTCATGCGCTCCTCGACAGGATTTGGATGATTATTCTTGTGGCAGTTATATTTGCCCTTGGCGCGGCGGCATTTACAAAGTTTTTGATTGCGCCTACTTATGAGTCTACATCCACCATGCTCGTTCTGTCCAAGGAGACAACGCTGACATCTCTGGCGGACCTGCAATTGGGCAGCCAGCTGACGCAGGACTACAAGGTGCTGATTACCAGCCGCCCTGTGCTGCAGGCGGTAATCGACAACCTGGAATTGGATATGGAATATACTGACCTGGAAAAAAATATTGAAATTGTAAATCCGGAGGATACCCGCATCCTGGAGATTACGGTTACCATGCCGGATCCGGAAATGGCAGCAGCGGTTGTAAATGAGCTGTCCCAGGAAGCGTCCGAATTTATTGGCGATAAAATGGAAGTGACAAAGCCCAAGATTATTGAAGACGGGGAGGTGCCTCTGAAAAAAAGTGCGCCCAGCACGGCAAAAAATACAGTCCTCGGCTTTCTGTTAGGCGCATTCCTGATGTGCGGCGTTATCGTTGTATTGGAATTACTGAACGATTCTATTAAGACGGAGGAGGATATAGAGAGGTACTTAGGACTTCCTGTCTTAGCGGTGGTTCCTCTGCGAGGCTGCAATGAGCGCGGCAAGAGCCGGAAATCCGGAAAGAAGCAGAAATAAGGTAACAGTAGACCGGCGTAGGGAGAAACAAAGTGGGAAAGCATCATGCAGTTCCCGCACAAGAGAGGCAAAGTAAGATCATGGTATATAAAAATATTGTACTGACAGATCCGGAAAATGAAGATTATTTTTATGACGAGGCAATAAAAACACTTCGTACAAACATCCAATTCTCCGGGAAAAATTATAAAACCATTCTGCTGACCAGCTCCTACAGCAGCGAAGGAAAAAGCGATGTGGGCTTTCACCTGGCAACAGCTATGGGAAAGGCAGGCAAGCGGGTACTTGTGATTGACGCAGACATCCGCAAGTCTGTATACAAGACAAGATATGGAATTGCAGAAGAAACCAAGGGTTTGTCCCAACTGCTCAGCGGTCAGGTAACCAGCTTAAGCGAGGTATTCTACAAAACAAATTACGAAAATGTTTACCTTGTACTTGCAGGCCCCTATGTTCCGAACCCATCCGAAATGCTGGGAGACGCCCAATTCGGACAGCTGATTAAGGCAACCAGGCAGGTTTTCGACTATGTGATCATAGACACTCCGCCACTGGGAAGCGTGGTGGACGCCGCCGTCGTGGCACAATACTGTGACGGGGCGGTGCTGGTCATCGAAAGCGGCGCAGCCAGCTACCGGGTATGCCAGAAGGTAAAAGGCCAGCTGGAGAAAAGCGGATGCAAGATTCTCGGGGTCGTATTAAATAAAATGGATACGCGAGCCAACGGTTATTATGGAGGCAAATATGGAAAATACGGCAAGTACGGCAAGTATGGCAAGTACGGAGGATATGGAAAATATGAAATGTACGATGCCGTTG
>JAGASC010000015.1 GCA_017621905.1 Roseburia sp. | reverse complement strand
GCATTTTGTGCATATGGCTGTACCCCCACAGCATTGTACATATCTACCTCATAACCGCCGCGACAGATTTGATCCTCTGTTACAAAATACCCCTCTGAACCATTGGCATTAGCCAATGATAAGGTATGCGGAATTTTACTTGCACTGTTTATCCGCATTCCTATCTCGGAGAACAGCTCATAGGGAAACCCGGCAAGTGCTACCTCTCCGATGCGTATGATAGTCTGCGGAATCTCATAATGCGACTTTTCTGTATACCCCTTTTCGTAGGAAGCCAAGACTCTTTCCAGATGCTTTTTTCTTGCACCGGCACCGTTTATATCAATAAACCCTCCTTCAAATTCTGCAAGTGATTCCCTGACCGCCTCCAGATTCATCCGTCTCTTCAACGGTACCGCAAGTATACCACCATGACAGATTATCTTTGCATCCTGCCATATTCTGATTTTCTTATAAATGCGCATCGCATCCATGGCCGCAACACTGCCTAATTCTTCCACACAGCGAATATCGCCCATTGTACCGCCATTCATAAGACGCGGTCCCACGTCTCCCTCCGGCCCATTGAAAAATGCTGTCACGCCGCCTGTCAATGCTTCCAGACGATCCGTCATAACTCCAGGCCAGTCACGGGTAATTTCTGTCCCCAGACCCGCAGCAGTTCCATGTGCACCATAATGAACAATATTGGCAATTGCATTCTTTCCCTCATCCTGAAACGAAAGTATTGTCATATACGGGTCAAATGGTCCCCATTCATTCTGCCCCAGAATTACCGTGTTATCGGTAAGCAGCTGCCTGCGATTTATGCCGACGAAACTTTTCCCACGCGCTATGCCGATTTTCACATAAACCATTTTTCTTGCAGCATCGCATGCCGCTTTGATTATGCGGGGAACAAATATGTTTTCACAATACTCCTCGTCTGTCTCTCCCCAGCCCGGTTCCGCTGCCGTATTCGGTCCTGAATGTGTATGGGTCGCACACAAAATACAGTTTTCCACCGGAACTGTAAGCCGCATGGCAATCTCTGTACGAATCCGATCTGAAAGCTCCGTTTTGATCAGACATACCGTCGCACTGATAAGCACAACACGCACATCACCGCTTTGCAAAACAAATGCCGTGGCTGTGAGATTATCATGTACCGACTCTGAAAAAGTTGTGTCATTATAACCATAAAGCTTCCCGCCCACCAATGGTGTGATATCTTCCCTTGATACACCAAGATACAATTTGTCTTCCACGTTATATCACCTCCTTTATTCTTATAATAACACATGTTTTTTCTCATTACATCGCCATTTTGTACCATGTTATTCGCAAAAATTCACTTCCATATTTTCCCATAATTGACACATTAAAATGGATATGTTAAGATTTGTGGAAAGAGGTGATAAAATGCTTTACCAAAAATTACTCATGGGTACGAAACCATACTTTATTCATCTGGAACATACGGTTGGTTTTGAATTACACAGGCATCCAGACCTTGAATTAAATTACTGCCTAAAAGGGTCTTATGATATACAGATTAACAGTCAAACCTATACTATGAAAGAAGGAAACCTGGCAATTATAGGCAGCCTGATTCCTCATGCATATCTACCGAGTTCCGATGTTCTATCCCTTACAATTGAAGTTGGACCTGTATTTTTAAAAGAATATTTTCGTAAATTCACCACAGGCACCTTTGCACCGGTATACCATTTCGGCAAAGAGTACTCTGATTCGCATTTTGTACAGGAATTACAGTCGCTTCTTTTCGAGATAGCAGATGCATGTCAAAACCGTGCTGACCATGCTGAACTTTTATTTATCGGGAATCTTTATAAAATCTGTGACTGCATCCTTCATGCATTTCTGATTGATGATGCAAGCTCACCCAAGCACGAAAATGATTATTTGGTCATTGTTAATATTGAGAAAGCTCTTGATTTCATACATGCACACTATACGAACGATATAACGGTAGACGATGCAGCCACCTTGACCGGCTATGGAAAAAGTAACTTCTGTAAACATTTTAAAAACATTACAGGTGATAGTTTCCACCACCTCCTGAACCGTCATCGCATTGAAACTGCCCAATATCTCCTATGTGAAACCACATATTCTTTATCAGAAATCGCACCCATGGTGGGCTTTGCGGATGCAAAAATTTTATGTCGTGTTTTTAAATCATTTACCGGTATCACACCAGGAGAATACCGGAAAAGGGCAAACGAGTAAGGTAATCCTCCCGTCTGCCCTTTTGTAAAACATCGCAGTTATGCGGTAAATGCATAGTCCTGTTCTGACCAGTTACGCAGCATCTACATATCTTTATTTTCATACAGTGTCACGGATATGATTCTCAATTTCTCTGTTTCCCGGAAAACCAGCTTCAATTCCCTTGGTCCTTTTTCTGAATCTGACAGAATTCCCTGATTCGCTCCTTCTACATCAATCCCAACACTTCCAGCCAACCTGTCATTGAGATAAATATCCGCAAAACCGCTCCCCTCAGCTTCCACAACTATGGAACGGAAACCTGTTTCTGATTCCACATATCGGAATACGGCTGCATCTTCTTTTGAAATGTTCGTAATCCACTCTCCGCCTTTTTTATCTGCATCGATAAATGCGGTTCCCGATAACTGACACGCCTGATATCCGTAGATGGTTTCTCCGGGTCCAAAAGGCTTTCCAACACCCTGAGATGTCATTTTCACTTCATTGATTGCTCCATCCGGATTTAACGTAATTGGTTCAATGCATAATCTGCGATACTGCCGCGTACAACGACTGCTTCGATGATAAAAAATATACCACTGCCCATTTATTTGTTCTATAGAACCATGGTTATTCCAACTTGCAGGATCACACCCTGCATTGTCAATAATAATTCCCCGATAAGTAAAAGGACCCAACGGAGATTCTGCTGTGGCATACCCTAACGCAGTTGGTTTTCCCCTTTCCATATCGGAATAAACCAAATAATAGGTATCTCCTATCTTTCTCATGGAAGCGCCTTCATGAAAAAAATGTTCTTCCTCCGTTACTAGATTGTGAACGATTTCCTGTTCATCAAATGAAATCATGTCCGGATTTAGTTTCACACCACGGGCATACAACTGTCCCCAATAATAATATACCTGTCCGTCTGTATCCGCAAATACTGCCGGATCAATTCCCCCGCAGGGTAACTGTATTGGATTGGTAAATGGTCCCTCTGCTCTGTCCGATACTGCAACTCCTTCACTATTATCAGACATACAAAAATAGAGGTAGTATTTGCCGTCTTTATAAATAGCATCCGGAGCATACAAAAATGCAGGTGCTTCGTTTTTCTTTTCTTCCAGCGACTTTATTTCTTCCTCTTCCGTTTCTTCCTCTAAAATTACAGGGACAGTCTGCGGCTGTTCCTGTAATTTTCGCATAAAGGGTGTCAGATTGTTCCAGTCGATTCCCTGATATTTGGGAGCATTCGGGTCATAAAACCATGGAACGTCTTTTCCATTAAAAGAAACATCATGAATTGTCCAATGTTCCATATCAGCAGTAGATACCACGTGGTATTTTTCGCTGCAATAAGTATCCTTTCTGTCATCAAAGCTTCCATAAATATAAAGCTTTCCGTCCGGCATCACGTGAGCTTCTCCATCCGGCACATGTATGTCGAAAGGAAGTATCGGATTTCTGGTATTTTTGAATTCTTTCATGCGCTTCCCTCCTAGCGACTCCTATTCCATTCCCATCAGTAATTTCATTACATACATTTCAAGTCCTTCAAAGTCTCTGTTCTCTACGCACTTTCTCTGGAAATCATAATCGAAACGGTCTACCTTCTCCTCCAGTACACGGAATATAGCAAGAGAATTCTGCAAATGCTTATAGCTGTCTTCCTCCCTTGTTGTCCTCATTGCTTTTACATCCAGTCCCACACACTCGCCATTTTCTCCATATCCATTTTCCTTCAGAACCTTTACCTGATTGAACGCGGCTCTTAGGTTCTCTACACCAAAGGATTTGTCCTGATCATATTTGATTCCATTCTGGTCATTCAAATGAACCGTCATTAATTTACCCATTGCCATCGCAAAGCCAATTTCATGTGCCGGGTCAAGACCTGCCAGGGTCGCATGTGCACTTTCCAGATTTCCTCCCACACGGCTTGGATCAATAGTGGCCGCTGAAATAGCCATAACGTGTCCCATAGTTCCGCAGATACTTCTGTCAATTGGTTCATTCGGTTTTGGCTCAATACAAACGCGAATCTTTGGATCATATTCCAACATTTTGTTGATTGCTTCAATCAACATTTTGGTAGCCCATACCGGAGATTTGGATTCTGCACAGAGAGTTCCCTCTCTTGCCAGCCACAGAACAATCATATCTGTACCTAACTCTTTTGCGATATCAATGGAACGATATGCTCTCCACATAGCATACTCTCTATCCTCTTTTGAAGTGCTCATAAAGCCGCCATCAATGGTGTGTCCGTCCATCCAGAGTCTCGGTGCAACAAATTCTGCTGCCAGCCCGTATTTGTCCAGAAGCTTTTTTAATTCTCTTGCTTTTCCCTTAATCTCTTCTTCTGTGTAATAATTTATATTTGGTACTGCGTCGTCGTCATGAAACTGGATTGCTGAGAACCCCATTTCTGCAAATTTCTTGATTTTTTCTTCAAAATCAATTTCACTTCTGACTGCCGGTCCGTAGGAATCTGCCCCCGAATGAACATTCCATGGCCCTACTGAAAATTTAAACTTTGACATAACTATTACCTTCCTTTTCTTTTTTAATACACCAAAGACATCTCAGGCTCTGAACCATAATAAACCGCATCCAGATATCCCTGGGGCAATGGTGATGTTTTCTTAAATGTTGATTTTAAATCATAGTACTGTTTTGTTTCGCTGCTGATTGCAATG
>JAGASC010000014.1 GCA_017621905.1 Roseburia sp. | reverse complement strand
ATTGCAGTCTCATGACTTCCACCAGTTCTCTTAGAACACGAATTTGAGCATCGGATAAATCATGGACTTCGATAATAGTTGTACCAGGATCGGTAACGGAACGGCCAAGGATGTAATCGGTAGACGTGTGATAAACATCTGCCAGGGAGATTAGTTTGTCAATACTGGGGTTGCGTTCTGTTTTTTCATATGCACTAATCAATGCGGGAGTGACACCAATACGGTTTGCCACGGCCGTTTGAGAAAGATGATTCTTTTCTCTCAGCTCCTGCAGGCGTTCTGCCATATTTTTATCCATAGTCAATCATCCTTTCTGAAAGCGTTAACTGTTCTAAGCGGCGGATCCGCATAGTTCCTTTTTGTGTAGACTAAAAATAGTCATTAAAATTTTATCTTTCAGAAAGAAAATAACGGTTGATGCATGTACAACAATAAGTTGAAAATGTATATATTAAGAAGAGCTTTGCACCACCAAGCCAAGCATTATATTGGCGGGGTCACCCAATTTCAAGCGGGTTGTAAAATTAATATCCGTCTCCCTGCCTCAGCCCAGTCTTGTTTATAATCTCTGCGCTGCGGTTCTGTACAGTCTCAGAAGGAGTGTAATTTTCAGTGCCAAATAGCACAGCGTGCAATTTTGCGACATTGGAAGCCAGGTCACAGGGAACTACGACAGACCCGACTTTTCCATAGGTCTGTCCACTTTTTTCAAACGGAAAACCTGTGGTCTCGCCGATTTTGTAGTTAAAAAGATCAGCGGCCAGGGCAATCAGATCTGTATTGGAAAAACTGGTCTGAATATCTCCAAAGACCTGATCGATGATTTTGTTAATGGTCTTTAAACTGGAGTTCTGAGCTTTTTTCGCCATGGCAGCCAGCACATCTCGCTGTCGTTCGGTACGCTTGTAATCATCACCTGCGGTTGCACGGATACGCGCATAAGCGCAGGCCTGCACACCGTCTAGGGTGTAGGTTCCGCCGGATTCCGGTACCTTGGAATTATGACCGGTAATCTCATTAATTTCCCGCATATATCCGATCATATAGGTGGCCTCTTCGTCTGTGATGGTCATCTCGATTCCGCCTAACAGATCAATACATTCCACAAGGGCATAAAAATCCACCGTGACATAATCTGTAATGTTTAGGTCAAGATGAGTATTTAGCATGGAAATGGCCTGTTCCGGCCCACCTTTTGCATAGGCTGCATTACATTTTTGGTAAATGCCGTCTCCGGTATCCAGGTAAGTATCGCGGTAAACAGATACCAGTGAAACCTCATGGGTCTTGTTGTTGATGTTTGCCAGCATGATCACATCACTGTTTCCCCTGGAAAGATTTCCGTTGGAGCGGTTATCGAGACCGAATAAAGCGATAGTCTTATAATCGGCCATAATATCCTGGGTTTCCTGGGAAAGATCCTGGTTGACAATAACCTTGTCCGGATCCAGTTCTGTTTTCTCTATCTTAGAAAGCTTGATCATGACAAAAAGAGCTGCCGCAAGTATCAGTAAAACAGCAAACTCTATAACCAGAAGTGCAATCTTTCGCCGAGTTTTTTTTCGAGTTGTTGACATTTCATCCTCCTTGTTTTCCACCATACCAGAGCATTTATTGTGCTCCGCGGCAATAGAGCGCAGCGATGTGCAGAACCTTAAAAAAATCGTTTTGCCGCAACACTGCGCCGAGTTTATAGACTTTTCTATCATAAAACCGAAACGGCAGGGATGCAATAAAGGAAATCTTAATATTACCCAGTGATTCTTAAATGTTTTTAAACAAAAAATAAATTTTTGACCATATTTCAAAAAGTAATATGTGTATATGCAGGCTTAAAAAAATTAAGGGTCAGCGGAATTTTGGCAATAAAAATTTGCACACTCATACATTTTGAGAATGGAAAAATGCATAATTTTAAGGTATTATTAAGAAATCCGCACTACAACAATTCAGACTTTCCTGTTAAAATAAAAAAATAGGGTAACAGTTCAGCCGTCCGAACGGTTAAAAATAAACAGGATATTGGGAGGAATACTATGCAGACCATTTTAGTATGTGATGACGATAAAGAAATTGTGGAAGCCATTGATATTTATCTGCAGCAGGAGGGGTATCATGTGTTAAAGGCCTACGATGGTGAGGAGGCCTTAGAAATTTTAAAGCAAAATGAAGTGCATCTTCTGATTATCGATGTGATGATGCCCCGTCTCGATGGGATACGTGCGACGCTGAAAATCCGTGAGGAGAGCAGTATTCCGATTATCATTTTGTCAGCAAAAACGGAGGATGCGGACAAAATCCTGGGTCTGAATATCGGGGCGGACGACTATGTGGAGAAGCCCTTTAACCCGCTGGAACTGGTGGCAAGGGTCAAATCCCAGCTGCGCCGCTATACACAGCTGGGAAATGCGACAGAGACAAGCGCAGCGGTCTATCAGGTGGGAGGCCTGTCCATCAATGATGATTTAAAAGAGGTCACAGTGGATGGAGAGTATGTGAAGCTGACACCCATTGAATACAATATACTTCTGCTTCTGGTAAAAAATCAGGGCAAAGTGTTCTCAATCAATCAGATTTATGAGAGTATCTGGAATGAGGATGCCATCGGGGCAGACAACACGGTGGCGGTTCATATCCGCCACATCCGGGAAAAAATTGAAATCAATCCGAAAGAACCAAGATACCTGAAAGTAGTCTGGGGCGTCGGCTATAAAATTGATAAAATTTAGTGACAATTCGGCAGGTTTGGGCATTTACTGCACAGATGACCGGCAAACATGCTGATTGTAAAAAAGTGATTCTAGTGAGCAAAAATTCCTGGCATGGAGGAGGTTTATGGAAAAAAGATCATACACCAATGGAATGAAAATAGCGGGGCTGGTTCTCCATCAATTTTTTACGGTGGTACTTACGATTTCCATATTTTTGCTTGGATCCATGGTCAGCAAAAATATTTTGGAACTGACCGATATCGGGACGGAAGACTTTTTTGGTTCTGGCTATTACCTGCAATGTATGGAGAAAAAGTGCAATGATTTGAGTGAATATCTCCAATTAACTCAAAAGGGGGAGGAGCGGACTCCTGAGGAGGAGAAACGGTATCTCAAATATACCAATGAATTTAAACAGGAAGATTCCAACTTCTGTTTCTGGTATAAAGTGGGAGAGGTGTGGTATACGAATCAGCCGGATACGGAAGAGGGACAGGTATTTGACACACAGACGATTCTCATGGAGGCAAAGACCATGGGGGATTACCTGCTCTATGACATGCAGGAAAAAGAGTTCGGAACCAATATTCGCGGACTGGAAAACTATTTTTTCGGCACTTATAATACCCAGAACTACTGGCCCATTGAGGATGTGGTGCTGGTCATCGGAGTGGACACGCAGCTCCCGGTCCAGGATGACCTTTACGAAGCCAAAGAAGAATATGTGCGGCTGCATCCCTGGATCAAGGTCAGTATTGTTGCGGCGGTGCTCAGCATTGTCGGGTGGATTTTGACGTTAGTTTATCTCACACTGGCGGCCGGACACAATGACGATGGAGAGGAGATTCGCTTAAACTGGATAGATAAAGTCAAGACGGAGCTGATGATAGCCGGATTTGTGTTCCTTACCAGTGAACTGGTAATCTTAATCAGCAGAGTAGGTGGGCAGGATTGGGATGTATCCGGACTTTTGGTAGCCTCCGGAACGGTCAGTTGCCTGATAGATGCACTATTTTTGGTTTTTTATCTGAGTATGGTACGCCGTCTGAAGGCGGAAGCCATGTGGGAGAACAGTCTGATCTGCTGGCTGACCAGGGGGGTGGAGAAGACATTCCGGGAACGTACGGTAACGGTGCAGGTATTGGTTACCTTTGCTGTGCATATGATTGTTTGCTTTATTCTGGCAGTCGGTGCCTTTCGGTATAAAAATGTAATCTGCCTGGTGCTGCTTTTGATCTTCAGCGGCGGGGAGGCATACCTGATGCTGCGGAAAGCGGTGGAGCATTACAAAATCCTCCAGGGTGTGGAGCGAATCACGGATGGAAACCTTTCCGCGAAAATTGACGTGGATGAGCTTCACGGGGAAGACAGAAAGCTGGCGGAGGCCATCAATAACATTGGGGCCGGCCTTTTGCATGCGGTGGATGATAACACCAAAAACGAGCGGATGAAAGCGGATCTGATCACCAATGTTTCCCATGACATCAAGACTCCCCTCACATCCATTATCAATTATGTAAACCTCCTTAAGATGGAGCATATTGAAAATGAGCGGGCCGGGAATTATATTAGAATTTTGGATGAGAAATCCCAGCGGTTAAAGCAGCTGACGGAAGATCTGGTGGAGGCTTCCAGGGTAAGCTCGGGAAATGTCAAGCTTGAAATGCAGAAAATTGACATAGTGGAACTGGTATGCCAGACCGGGGGAGAATTTGATGAGAAATTTGAGAGTAAAGAACTGACGATTGTCACCAAACTGCCCAAAAACGCAGTCTTTATCCGGGCAGATGGCAGGCAGCTCTACCGTGTCATAGAGAATTTGTACAATAATGCTGCAAAATATGCCATGGAAAAAACCAGGGTGTATGTGGAGGTGCTGTCGGAGGGAGAAAAGGCAGAGTTTTCTATAAAAAATGTATCCGAGAAATCTCTGGCTATTGAAAACAACAGCGTGGAAGATCTGACAGAACGCTTCATCCGGGGCGATTCTTCCCGTACCACAGAAGGAAGCGGACTGGGTCTTTCCATTGCAAAAAATCTGACCATATTGATGGGTGGGCAGTTTCAGATATCCGTGGACGGCGACTTGTTCAAGGCAAATATTACATTTCCTGTTTTGATGGAGGAATGAAAATTTATTACATTAACGTGGAAGAATACTTGATTTTTTTGGGAGCTACCTATATAATTCATGACATGTGAATCATATTTAGGTAGTTCTTTTTTGTAAAAATAGGAAAAGCCATGTGATAGGAGTGTATAGATAACAGGTTTTCTTATGACAATATAGAAAAGAAGTTCCGTAAAAAGGAAATCCAGCAAAAAAGGAAATTATGTAAAAAGGAAATTCCGTAAAAAGAAAATGGAGGCAGACATGAAATTATACGACAGCGGTGCATATCTGGTAAACGGCAGTGAACTGGTGGCAGACGGCGCAGAGGCGCTTTCCGCAGTGGCAGCTAAGACCGGAGTGACAACCACAAAAGAGGACGCGGCAAAGAATACGATTGCCTACGGTATTTTAAAGGAGCACAATGTTTCCGGCAATATGGACAAGCTCCAGATTAAATTTGACAAACTGACTTCCCATGACATCACCTTCGTGGGAATTATACAGACAGCCAGAGCTTCAGGCCTGGAAAAATTCCCGATCCCTTATGTATTGACCAACTGCCACAACAGTCTCTGTGCAGTGGGCGGAACCATCAACGAGGATGACCACATGTTTGGTCTGACCTGTGCCAAGAAATACGGCGGCGTCTATGTACCTCCTCATCAGGCAGTCATTCACCAGTATGCAAGAGAGATGCTTGCAGGCGGCGGCAGAATGATCTTAGGTTCTGATTCTCATACCCGTTATGGTGCACTCGGTACGATGGCAATGGGCGAGGGCGGCCCTGAGCTTGTAAAGCAGCTTCTT
>JAGASC010000214.1 GCA_017621905.1 Roseburia sp. | reverse complement strand
TGCATTGGCATACACCAGTTTAGAACAACCAACGAAAAACGCAATGGCTTTTTTGAAGCGACTGAATTTGGTCATTTTGTTCCGACTAAAAATGGTCAGAATAAAGCGGCTCTGGGTGGTTAATATTACCCGACTCTAACATAAGAACAATTTTTCTATTCCATAATTTGGGTAGAGAGAGGAGATCAAACATGTCATTTCAGTCTAAAACCGTATCACCTGAAAAGGAAAAACATTTTTATGTAAAAACCCTCGCTTCAATCCTTACTCTTGTACTCATCTTGATAACATTTATATTTGTTGCGATTTATTCAAATTTAAAGAACCAGTCTTTAACACAGGCTTATTTAAATGAGCAGGAAAATATTATCAGTATCACCTACTCTGCAACTATTATGAATAACACGGCCACTTCCCTTTTGACTCAAATTCATAATGATACAAAAGTGGAACAACTGATATACTCGAATACTCCCGATAATTTGGAAACAATTAATGCTATGAACCTATTTCGCAAATACATTATTTCATCCTCATGGATTGATTCGGCATACATATATTGTGCAAGCGAAAATTCTGTGGTTTATGTCTACGTTTCTCCCGGAAGGTACAATCTCTCTTTTACCTCCGTTGAAGACTTTTTTGACAAAGATTTTCTCAAACAATTGTGCGATTTGAATAACCGTCCCAAAGCTATCACTTTAAGAGATATCAATCTCCCCCAAACAGAATCGGAGCAGAAGGTTTTTACCTATTATCTCCCTATCCAGAATCGTTCCGATTCATATGAGGGTCTATTTGTCATCAACATTCATGCGAATCGATTGATGGAACTGTGCTACGGCATTACAAACGACACCTCCCATCAGATCATTGTGACAGATGATTCTGGTACCTATTTCACCAACAATCATAACCTACTCAATGAAGACGGATTACAAGAACTATTTTCACATATTTTTGAATCAGAAGACAGTACCGGTCAATGTACACTGAAAGGAGTATCCGAAGACGTTTTCTGCACTTGGAACCATGCAGAGGATTCTCAATATACATTCATCAGCTGTATTCCCCAGTCCACTGTTCTGCAACAATCACAACAGTTGCAGACATTACTGGTTCTCTTTTATTGCGCCGTTTTATTCATATGCGTCTGTGCTGTAATCCAGTTATCACGCAGACTCAACAGAGAATATGTCTCTCTGGAAAAGCAATATGTCAAAACTGTCCAGCAATATCAGAAAAATCACAGTTTTGTAAAGGATGCATTATTGCGAAACTTCTTGATGGCCAAAGATAATTACTCCGCTTTAACGGAACGTTTTTCAGAAAATAAGATTGAACTCGAATATTATAAAAACTATAGCCTGGTTCTTGCAGAAATAAAATCCGATTCTTCATCGCTCAATAAAGCCAGCAACCTTTTTTTGAACTCGCACTTCGCTCTCCAGAACTGTCTTACACATGCTCTTTCAAACAAGCTCCGCTTTGAGATCGCCGATGTTCTGCAAAATCGCCATATATTGATTATTGAATGTACGGATGTTTCTGCCCTCACAAAGATATTGAGAGAATTTTCTACTGAGTTATCAGAAAAATACGGCTATTCTACATATGGCATATTTACCTCAAACCTTCTTACATTAGAAGACATTCCACCAGCCTATAAACAACTGACAGAATATTTTGAAATGCTATATTTTTATCCCTCTGACAGCTTTACGGCGCTAACGGTCCTTAATAATCGTGAATATGTCGGCTTTAATCAAGTAGCAGAACTTTCAAATCGTTTGATTCATGAATTAAAAGAACTACATTTTGATCTGGCAAGTTCTCTTCTCTCGGACTTCTTTGAAAAATGGTTTGAGCCCCTAAATGATACCCGTGACACGATTGATTATCTGCTCAAAGAACTTTCTTTATATATTGGGTCCTTTGCTCAGACTTATGCTGTTACAATGGATTTTGACATAAGAACGTTTCAAAATAATATCAATCGCTGTGATTCTTCTCAGGAAGTCAAAACGATGTTTATAAACCTGATTAACGATATTCAGTCTGTATTTGCAGGTGTCGGACAGCGCAGTGACTATATTGATAGGGTGGTAGATATCATTCATAAGAACTATCAGGATCCTGGACTCAATGTGGATGTGATTGCAGATAAAGTCGGTTTATCTGCTTCCCATATGCAGTCTGTGTTCAAATCAACGACCGGAATCAGTGTTTCCAGATATTTACGCCACCACCGCTTGCAGAAAGCTGCTGAACTTTTGACAGATACCGATATCTCAATCAACGCAATCGCAGACCAGACAGGTTTTGGTAATGCCAGCTATTTTTATACCGTTTTCAAAAAGCATTATTCTATCACACCAACCGAATATCGAATGCAACAGAAAACTCATCAAACTGCTAGCAATCTGAAATAAAATTGAATATATAAAAGTGTAAAACACAGGCTTAATAATCAAGACAATGGATTGAATCAACACATTCATCCAATGAATAAAATAAAAGAAAAGAGAATACAAAAACTTAGGGAGAGATTCTTAAAAAGTACCTCTCCCTCTGATCAAAATTAAGTTTTTCTGACCAAAATCTTACATTTCCATAACAATTCTACTTTTTAAATTTTCAGGGAGAATAAGCTCAGGACATTCATTCCCATGCATAGTAATTTCAACATATATCTCTTTTTTCCAAAAATCCCAACTAAAATCTACCTTTCCACCTGGGAAGCAAAATCCTTTTACAGAACCCTTTATCCATCGGCTTGGACATGCCGGTAATATAGTCAGCGTCCCGCAGTGATACCGAAACAACATTTCCTGTACAGCATTCACAAATCCAAGATTTGCATCCAACTGAACCGGAGCGAATTGCCCCACTTCCATGGTAACTCCCATTGCTCTATAATCATTGCTAAGCATAAAAAAATTAGGAAGTAATACACCCTTAGGAATCAAGTCCAGACATCTCATTGCATCATCTCCTCTGCCAAATCTACTATATATGGCAGCCATATGAACCAAAGACCAGCCAACCTGCCCGCTTAGTTCTCTCAAATCCACTGATTTTTCAAAAGCTTCATACAATTTTTTATCTGAATGTTTACCGATTTCCTCGCCTGGAAATACTGGATACAAATGGGACATATGTCTGTGACAGTATTGATCTTTCAATTCTTCATCCATCCACTCTTTGATTGCGCCCTCTTCATAGATCTGATATGCCGGAATAGCATTCAGCATTTTCTCCCACGTTCCAAGCTTTTTTTCATATACTTGATGTGTTTTACAAACTTCCAACAGATTTGCAAGAACCTCTTTCATAATTGCAAAATCCATGGTAGCATTTTTCACAACCGGCATCCCATGATTCAAGTGCCTAAAACTATCTTTTGGAATAAGGTTTGCCGGGGTGTTTTCTGGTGAAACGGACGGATACAACTTTATTTCACCATTACTTTCATAACATATATAGTCCTCATAAAAAATGGCAGTTTCTACCATAAAAGGTAAAATTTCATCTTTTAATAGTTTTTCATCTCCGGTATACTTGTAATATTCATAGAAATGCCGGCAAAGCCAGCCTGCACCACTTATCCAGTTTACAATAACAGGAACCGGTGGATTAATATATGCATTTATCGGAGTCGTGTATACGCTCAAAAAGATTCCTCTGCATCCAAACAATTTTTTGGCATTTTCCTGCATTTTGGGAATTTGGGCATAATAGTAGTGAATCAAGGGCCTGGCATACTCTGCCATTCCTCCTGTATTTATATGCCAGTACAGCATCTCTACATTTTCATTTGCCACGTACTGAGACCATGGTGGATCATACTCGCTGTTCCATAATCCATAAAGCGGAAACGGATTCATTTTTGTAGAAGTTCCGCTCAAAAACAGGTATCTGCCAAACGCCCAGAGCTTTTCTGCAAACTCTGCCGACATAGTTTCCTTATACGCCTGTTCCAAAAGTTCTTCATTACTTAAATTATATTGTTCTGAATCATCCTCTCCAAGCCATACCTGACAGGAAGTAAATAATTTGGCAAACTGTTCTGCATGCCGCGTTTTCAATTCCTCATATGAATAGGACAGATTCTCTAGGATAGCGGCAATCTCATCAAAACATTCTCTATTGCCAACAAAAGTTTTTAATAAAACAGTAAAATTATCCGCGCAATTTACTATAATTTTATTGTCTTCATAAGTAATCTGACCACCATCGCTTATCGCTTTTACCACTGCGCCAACCTGTTTGCGATCATCATTTTCATATCCAAAATAGAGCTTTTCGTTTGTAACTTGACATTCCAAGCTATTTTCAATTTCTTTAAACATTCTGACCGTATCTTCCTTGCCAGTATCAACTATTTCCATACTAATAGCAGCCTCTGTTGTCCCGTCCAGACTTTTCATATGGAATACTGTCACATTATCCACACATGACACAAAAGTATCTCTGATATATCTGTCTCTATTCTGCCCATTTTCAAGCTCATAGCAAATGCTGACGATACCATGCTCCATGTCTAATATTCGTTTATACTGATAGAACATAGCTTCTTTCCCAATCTGAAGTCTAAGTTTTCCCATTGGAAACGGTACGGCTACTTCACTTTTATATCCCTTCTCCAGTAAAGCCTTTGAAAGTATTTCTTTGGCATATGAATAATTTTTACCGTCGATTGCGGCTCTGGTCTCCTCCAATGTATCATGAACATCCGGTAGCTCATGCTCTTTTCCCCAGTGCCACAAATCATGTCGGGTCAGTATTATTTCTTCTTCTCTTATTCCACCATAAACTAATGCGCCCATCTCACCGTTACCAAGTGGAGTTGCATCTTTTCCCCTTGCACAAAAAAAGGATGCCGGTCTGGTATTTTCCAAAATATATCGTTTGTTTCTTGTCATCTCATACGCCTCTATTCTTTTAGTAATTCCAAAATAGCTTTTTTCTGCCATTTTCCTGCATTTATCCTATCATAACTTTTTTCGTCCAGTAAGCTTCGATTTTTTCTTCGACTTATAAAAACAATTAATTTACAACTTCAATTTTTAAGTACTATTTCATTTTTAACGAATATTTTACAATAACTATTTTTTATTTTGTCCTTTACAAATTATGATGGCTATGAATTTCGTGATACCGCTTCTGTTTATAATCCGAATTCCGTCATGGAAGCGATTCGTAATGATGATTTTGATTCTTACTCGCAGCAATAAGCTTAATGAAGTATATCAGCCTTGATTTTGATGGACTGTCCAAAACAGTTGCAGAGTTGATTGGTGGCATATGCGTTCCTGTAGACACAAAAGGTTTTGCAAATGATTTGGTAACCTTCCGAAACAGAGATGATGTTCTGACACTGCTGATCCACCTGGGATATCTGGGATATGATGAAGAGTCAAAGACGGTTCGTATTCCAAATGAGGAGATTAGAAAAGAATTTGCCGGAACCATACGGGAAGTAAAGCGGGATGAAACCATACTGCGTATCCGGGTAAGCGACCAGCTTATTTATGATACTGTGCACCAAAATGCGGATGCCGTCGCTGCCCAGATTGAGAAAATTCATGCAGAGGAAACAGCAATCGGGAAACCCGAACTCCGCTTTGCTTCGTTTGGGTATCGAAAAGCTCAGCCTACGGGCTTCACTTTTCTCTATAATGACGAACAGGCACTGCGCAGTGTACTTAAACTCGCATATTTCAGCTACAAGGATCATTATCTGAAGTTCGAAGAACTGCCAGCAGGTGACGGGTATGCAGATATCGTATATCTGCCAAAGAAGAATTCCATGCTGCCAGCTCTTGTAATTGAAATGAAATGGAATAAATCTGCGGAGGGAGCAATTGCGCAGATAAAAGACAAACGCTACCCGGATGCCGTGAAAGGGCTTGGCTGCGATATTCTGCTTGTGGGTCTCAACTATGATAAGGATGCACCGGCAGGAAATCGAAAACATACGTGTGTAATTGAAAAATTAGATAGAACCTGAAAAGCTAAAATAGGGTGTGTAAAATAAACTGTGTAATCTATCACAGATTATTCGACACACCCACTTTTGATAAAGCCATTTTGTGGTACAAATAATACAGTTCACCTCTGCAAACCTGTCACCAAGAAAATGATACAATATAAAAAGTCAAAAAAAACCATCAAAAAAAGCAAATCCCTCTACTGTTAACATGGAACAAACTTGTGTATACTTATATTATTTAAGCATATAAGAATGGAGATTACGATGAAACAAATCACGGAAAAATTAGCAAAAATTCCGGCTGGTTACCAGCCGATTCCTTTCTGGTCCTGGAACGATGCCCTTGACCCGGAAGAGCTGAAACGCCAGATTCACTGGATGTATGACAATGGCATCGGCGGTTTCTTCATGCACGCAAGAGGCGGTTTGAAAACCTCCTATCTCTCCGAGGAGTGGATGCACTGCACCGAAACCTGCTGCGACGAAGCAGAAAAACTCGGCATGAATGCCTGGGCTTATGATGAGAATGGCTGGCCAAGCGGCTTTGCCGGCGGAAAGCTGTTGGAAGACGAAGCCAACAGAGATATGTATATCTTACATAAAACAGGGGCTTTTGATGCAAGTGCAGATGTTTCCTATTTACTGGACGGCGATAAACTGATTCGTGTAGGCGAGACCACCGCTGCCGACGGACAATATTTAAATCTCTATCTCCGGCGCTCCGCTTCCACCGTGGACATCCTAAATCCGGACGTAGTACAAAAATTTATCAATATTACGCATGAGCAATACAAGGAACACTTCGGCGAAGACTTTTCCAAAAAGGTAAAAGGCTTCTTTACCGACGAGCCGCAGTATTACCGTTGGGACACTCCTTATACCCCGATGGTAAAGACCTATTTTAAAGAACGTTACGGAGAAGATATTTTTGACAATCTCGGCTTATTATTTGTAGAAAAAGAAGGCTACCGCACCTTCCGCTACCGCTACTGGCTTTCCATGCAAAAGCTGATGGTTCAGAATTTCGGCAAGAAAATCTATGACTGGTGCGAAGAAAACGGTGTACAGCTGACCGGTCACTACGTGGAAGAATCTTCCATGGGATATCAGATTATGTGCTGTGGCGGCACGATGCCTTTCTATGAGTACGAGCACATTCCGGGCATTGACTGGTTAGGTGCGGGTACGGACAACGAACTTGCAGCTCGCCAGCTGGGCAGTGCAGCCCGCCAGTTGGGCAAAAAACAGATGCTGACCGAGACCTTCGGCTGCTGCGGATGGGATATTTCTCCCTCAGAGCTGCGCAGAGTTGCCGGTTTCCAGTATGCATGCGGCGTCAATCTGATGTGCCATCACCTGGTGCCCTATTCGGAGCATGGACAGAGAAAACGGGATTACCCTGCTCATTATCATCCGGTGAATCCGTGGGTGAAAGAGCATTTTAAAGATTTTAATGATTATTTTTCCAGACTTGGCATGTTACTTGCAGATGGGGAAGAGCCGGTCAACGTGGCTATGCTCCACCCGATTCGCAGCGCTTACTTTGATTACAAGCGCGACCAGGAAAGCACCGGATTCGCAGTCCGCGAGCTGGATGAGAAACTGCACGAGGCATGCCGCATCCTTTCCTCCCGTGGTATCGCTTATCATTTTCTGGATGAGACTCTGCTGGAGACCCATGGCTTTGTGGATGGGGATTCCATCGGCTGCGGACAGTGCAGTTATCAGTATCTGGTACTTCCAAGGATTTTGACCATGGGGGCACATACGGAAAAACTGATTCGCCGTTTCGTGGAAGGCGGCGGCAAAGTTCTGCTGTTGGATGGAAAGCCGGAGTATTTGGAAGGGAAGCCACAGGATTATTCCTATCTTAGCAGCAACTGCTCTCTGGAGGAAATTGTACAGGCACAGCCTTTTGCTGTAGAAAATGCAGATACCGATATTTACTGTGCTTACCGCAAGCTGGATGATACTTCCTTTCTGTTTATACAAAATGCATCCAACTGCAATGCATATACACAGACCTTCCGATTTATGCAGAATTCTTTCGAATGCTGTGGAGAAGAAATCAGATCCTTCCTTGCGCTGGATCCACTTACATTAGAAACAAAGCAGATGCCTCTTACTGTGACCTTACCGGAAAATGGTGCACTTTTGCTCATCCCTTCCACAGAAGCTGCACCTGCACAGAAAGCTCTGCAAGAATATGAATTGCAATTTGCAGATGCCACTGTAGAATTTGACACCAATTTCCTTACTCTTGATATGGTACGGTATTCCAAGGATGGTGAAAATTATTCCGAACCACTGCTGCGGAACAAGCTGTTCCATCAATTGCTGGAAGAGCGCTACGAGGGCGCACTCTGGCTGAAATATGATTTCGAGATTCAGACAGTACCGGAAACGCTGACGCTGCTGGCGGAAAAAGGCGATGCCACCAGATTTTACATCAATGGTCAGCCGCTTGATTTTGCGAAAGCCTGCGAGGATGAGCCGACTCTTTGGATGGCAGACATTTCTGCACTGGTGCAGGAAGGCTGGAACAATTATGAGGTTGTTCTTCCTTGGCATCAGAGTGAGGAAACCTATTATGCATTGTTTGGTGAGGGTGTAACAGAAAGTCTCAGAAACTGTATTGCTTATGACAGTGAGATTGAAGATGTTTATCTGGCCGGGAAATTTGGTGTTTACAGCCACAGCGATTATGAGGATTATGACAGCAGCACAGTCTGTGGACATGATTTTTATATCGGTGCTGTTCCTGCAAAAGTCAGTGAGCCGACGATCGAAGGTCTTCCATTTTTCCGTGGAAAACTGACACTTCGACAGAATGTGGTACTTGCGGACGCAAATACTTTGCTGAAGGTAAAAGGCCGCTATCAGACCGCGGGAATCCATGTCAATGGACAATATGCCGGTGAGCTGTTCTTTGAACACCAGCTGGATATTTCTCCTTATGCAAAGCAGGGCGAGAATAAGATTGAAGTGGAGTTTACCATCGGAAACCGGAATCTTTTAGGACCATTCCATTTCGCCGGTTCGGAAGCGGGTGTAGGGCCTGGCACCTTTGAAGCTCATAACCTGCCGGACAGCAAGGATGGTCATGCAAGATACAAGCTGTTTCGTTTATATGCCTTATAAGAAAACTCTAACGAAATAAATAGGACAGGAAAGAGAAGTTCATGTTTGAGCTTCTCTTTCTTTATGCTTTCATATATACAGGAAAAGCCTGGAAAAACTCATAAAGAAAGAGTTTAATAGCAAGATAAAAAATATCAGCTTTTAAACTCTTTCCTTCCTATAAAATATATACCTAATGTTTAATCTACCACAACACCTTTTTGCAGCATAATATTTGCATACAGCGCTGACTCTCCGGTTGCAATGATGGCATAGACTTTCTTTGCCTCCTCATAGAACTGGAAACGCTCGATATTGCCTACACAATCGCCGCCGCGGTTGTCATACTTTGCGATGATTTCCTTGTAGGTATCCCAAATTGGTGTCTCTACGTCATCTCCAGGCATAACCTCCATCAGATTCACTGGTTTCTCTACATAAGTATCCAGTGGGAATACCTGCAAAATGGCATCCAGCAGTTCCGGAACGCCGTGTCCGTCACAACGAATTACGATTGCGTCCTTGCCCATGGATTCTGCCGGGAAGTTACCATCGGAAATAACCAGGCGATCGCTGTGGCCCATCTCTGCTAATACTTTCAATAATTCTGGGGATAAAATTTTCGGAATTCCTTTTAACATGTTAATCCTCCAATGTATTATTTATAAAATGGTCCGTATGTCTGGCATGCTCTGTAATCAGCAGCTTCTTTGTCCATACCGAATGCATTCCATGCTGCCGGTCTGAAAATCTTCTCTTCCGGAACATTGTGCATACATACCGGGATTCTTAACATAGAGCACATGGTAATCAAATCAGCACCGATATGTCCGTAGGAGATTGCGCCGTGGTTAGCTCCCCAGTTATTCATTACATCATAAGCGGTCTTGAATGGAGATCCTTCTTTTCCATCACATCTTGGTGCGAACCAGGTACATGGCCAGGTCGGGTTTGTTCTTTCCATCAAAGCATCCGAAACTTCATCCGGAAGGTTCACGGTCCATCCTTCTGCGATCTGAAGAACCGGTCCCAAGCCTTTTACTAAGTTCAGACGAATCATGGTGACAGGCATCTCTGCACGGGTTGTGAAATGGCTTGAGAATCCGCCGCCACGGAAGTTATCGAAACCGGCTTCACACCAAACAGTAGCGTCCGTCATCTTCTTAATGTCTTCGTCCGTAACTTCCCACCACTTTTTCATGATTGCATTGCCGTTTTCGTCTGTACACTCACCGCATGCATCCAGACATGCTGCGCCGGAATTCAGCAGGTGAATCATACCGCCGTTTTCTTTTGCTTTTCCTTCCAGATCGTAGCCGGTCACGCGCTTGGTAGCTTCCGGTGACCAGTAGGTACGAACGTCAGCAAAAATCTGTGCACGATGTGTCAACAGTCTCATGAATAACATGCCAAGACCATTTAATACGTCGTTCTCTGTAGCCAGTGTGTACGGCTCACGAGCGCCTTCATAATCGAAGGTTGAGCTAAGGAATGCTTCCGGATAATCACAGTTTGGCCAATGGTCTGTCCACTGTCTCTGTCCCTGGAAACCACCTGCGATGGCATTGTGACCAACCATTTCTTCTTCGAAGCCTTCCGGAAGGTCTTTGTTTCCTGCCATCAAATCTTTGATGATGCAGTACATCTTAACAGTAAACTTCCACTGCTCTTCTTTCTGCTCATCGGTAAAACGAACGAAATCAGGGTTGTCGTCACGGCCCATTTTGCAATGCTCTTTGGTCCATGCCAATGCTTTCTGATATTCCTCTTCGTTGTAAATGCCTTCTTCCATTCGACGAAGGATTTCAACCTCATCTACGGATTCTACTCTCATGCCAAGATAGGATTCCACAAAATCCTGATCCATGATAGAACCGCCGATACCCATACACTGGGAGCCGATCTGCAGGTAGGATTTTCCTTTCATAGTAGCAACTGCAACAGCTGCACGTCCGAAACGTAACAATTTTTCTTTTACATCTTCCGGAATTTCTGTTACCTGGTCACGATCCTGTACTTCATGACCGTAAATACCGAATGCCGGCAGGCCTTTCTGTGCATGGGAAGCCAGAACTGCTGCCAGATAAACAGCACCCGGTCTCTCTGTTCCGTTGAAGCCCCAAACACCCTTGATGGTATTCGGATCCATATCCATGGTCTCAGAACCGTAGCACCAGCATGGAGTTACGGACAATGTAATGTCTACGCCCTCTTTTCTGAATTTGTCAGCGCAGGCTGCTGCTTCCGGAACGCGGCCGATACTTGTGTCGGCAATTACAACCTTTACAGGATCACCGTTGGAATAGTTTAAGTTTTCCTCAAATAATTTTTTTGCTGCTAAAGCTAACGCCATTGTCTGATCTTCCAGGCTTTCGCGAAGCTTCATCGGTCCGCGACGACCGTCGATGATTGGACGAATACCGATTACCGGATAGTCACCAACATATCTGTTTTTTGCCATGATAATAATCCTCCTAATTATTTATTATTTATTTTTTTGTTATTCATGTAAAAATGTTTTGAACTTGTAATTGCTCATTCCTCTCGCAATTACATGTAAAAATCCATTAAGAATCGCCTTGGGCGATGGGATTTTTCCACTCTTGAATCATGTTCATACGGCCTTCGCAGTAAATGCTTAGGCCTGTAATATAGTTTCGAATCTTTTGTATGCAGCGTCCCACTTCTCAGTATCCTGAGGGATATACTCATATGTTGTTTCTGAATTTGCAATGATTTCTCTGGCCTGGGCTGCGTTTTCGATTTCACCCAATGCCATGAGCTGTACGGCGATATTTCCTAAGGCCGTTGCCTCCACCGGTCCTGCGATTACCTTGCGGCCGGCAGCACCTGCGGTCATCTGACAGAGAAGCTTGCTCTGGATGCCTCCGCCAATCATATGTATCACCGGATAATGCTTTCCGGTACAGGTCTCGATCTGCTCTAATGCGTAGCGATATTTGAGTGCAATGCTCTGGTTAATGCAGCACATGATTTCGTCTACGGTCTCCGGAACCTTCTGTCCTGTTTTGCGGCAGAACTCGCGGATTCTCTCCGGGATATTGCCTGCTGCCACGAACTCCGGTGCATCCGGGTCGATGAAGCTCTGGAAGGGTTCTGCGCGAAGGGCCATCTGCTCTAATTCGCCGAAGGAGTATTCCTTTCCTTCCCGCATCCACTGGCGTCTGCTCTCCTGAGCCAGCCACAGACCGATGATGTTTTTTAATAAGGTGGTGGTATTGCCGTAACCACCTTCGTTGCTGATGTTGCATGCGAAGGATTTCTCCCCGATGACCGGTGCTTCCAACTCTGTACCAAACAGACTCCAGGTTCCGCAGCTGATGTAGATAAAATCTTTCTCCTGCGTCGGAACGGAAATGATTGCGCTTTGGGTGTCGCGTCCCGCAATGGCAATGACCTTTGCAGGCTCTACGCCTAATTCCTCGCAGATTTCCGGCTTTAAGCTGCCGACTACGGTACCGCTTGGAATGATTTCCGGTAAGATGCGCTCCGGAATATGAAGCGCTTCTAATATTTCTTTGGACCACACTTTATTCTTTGCGTCTAAAAGCTGTGTCGTTGCAGCCATGGTGTATTCGGCCTTCTTTTCTCCTGTCAAAAAGTAGTTGAACAGATCCGGTGTCAACAGCAGCTTATCGGCACGTTCCAGCAGCCATGGACGATTTTTTACCAGTGAGTATAGCTGGAAGATGGTATTGAAATTTTCGAATTGAACGCCGGTCAGCTCGTATACTCTTTCCTTGGGAATCGCTTCAAATACTGCTTCCTGCATGCCCAGGGTTCTGTCATCACGGTAGTGTACCGCGCTTTCCAGCAATGAGCCGTGCTCATCAATCAGGCCGAAGTCCACACCCCAGGTATCGATTCCGATGCTCTCAAAGCCGCCTTTTTGCTTTGCCTTTAAGATTCCCTGCTTGATTTCAAAGAAATGGCGAAGGGTATCCCAGTACATGGTGCCGTTTAATATCACGGAATCGTTGGAAAAACGGTGTACTTCTTCCATTCGGATTTTGCCGTCTTCTAATGTTCCCAGGATTGCTCTGCCGCTGCCGCCGCCAAAATCAAATGCAAGGACCTGCTTTTTTTGATTACTCATTTGTATGCCTCCTTTCTATCTGTGTTTATCTGTTGATAAATTCGCCCGATGTAATCGAAACGGTTCGCTTTTGTTTTCCTTTCAATTAAAGACAAATTTTACCAGTTTTCTTATTTCTTTATCTTTTTTGTTAGCCAAATTATACTATATTTTTGACTGTTGCGTCAACCCATTTATTAATAAAAAGCGAAACGTTTCGCTCTGTAACCGTTTTCCACCTTTCCTTTGGCAAAGTTGGTTTGCATTGTATTTCCAGGAAATCCTACGCTTCCAAATTCCGTATGGAATCTCCCTTCCGAATCTGTATGCTGAAATTTATTTTCATGGGCAGCTCTTCATTCCCGCCTTTTATGCGCTGCAGCAGCATCTGTACTGCTTTCTCGCACATGGCTTCCATGGGCTGCACTGCCAGCCACATTTTCGGACGTACCACCCGGGATACGATTAAATCATCAAAACCGATCAGAGAAATATCCTCAGGCCAGGATAATTCAGATTCGTTTACCGCCATAATGCCACCCAGCGTTGTCTCATAGTTACCCAGGAATACTGCTGTCGGCCGGTCAGACATCGCTAAGAGTTTCTTCATATTTTTATATCCCAGTTCAAAGGAGTGTTTTCCCAGTAAACGATAACATTCCGGTGCAGGAAGCCCTGCATTTGCCATGGCTTCCATGTAGCCTTCCACACGCTTAATACCGGAATATTCCACATCGGAAGCGATTACTGCGATTTTCTCATGATGATGCTCAATTAATGTATTTACCGCCCGGTAAGCCGCCATGCGGTTGTCAATTCCGACAAAATCAAAATCTTCGTCCCGGAAGGCACGGTCAATCAGAACTACCGGAACCCCGGCGTCTTTTGCCGGCCTCATAAAAGCACCGCTCATATTTACCGGAAGGATTAGGATTCCATCCACTTTTTTGCCCAGCAAAAATTTCAGGTTCTGTTTTTCCACATCTTCATTATTGAAAGAATCACAGATCAGTAGTCCATAGCCGTTTTTTCGAAGTTCAGCTCCGATGTAATGCAGCATATTTCCTACAAACGGGCTTTCTATGTCGTAGACCATAACACCTACGATTCTTGTCTGATTGGTCACCAGACCTCTGGCAATTTCATTTAC
>JAGASC010000013.1 GCA_017621905.1 Roseburia sp. | reverse complement strand
GAGAGAAGCCTGTTCGCTGGTGCTGAGATTGAAAAATTTATTCAACACCAGAGACAGAAATATTAAAATAACATGAAATACGATTGCCAACGCAAACGCGAATAGAGAATGAATTTGATAAGAAAGAAAGTTATTATCTGGAAATGTGCCGATGCATGCTAGAGGAGCTTATTTTTATATTTCACCGATATTGTAGCATAAAAAAGAAGGAACCTTTATCAGATATCGAACTCTTGATTCTGGATGCAAAAGACTACATTACGGAGAACTATGGTAATCATATAACACTTCCCGGCTTGTCTGACAGATATGCCATGAGTCCGGAACATTTCTCACGTACATTCAAAAAACTTACGGGATATAGAGTGAGCGAATATATAAACATGGTGCGCATAGACAATGCCGAAAGGCTTCTGAAAAGTGGGAAATACGCTGTTACAGAAATTGCAGCAAAGTGCGGTTTCAATAACAGTAATTACTTTAGTTCTGTGTTTAAAAGCAGAAAAGGAATCACACCGCGTGAATATAAGAATATGTAGTAAAAGTTCATAACAGCAAACCCCATCGCGGCGCGATGGGGTTTGCTGTTATGACTGCGAAGGCAAGGAACAGTTACCGGTTATCTTTAATCATAATAGGCCACATATTTGGGTGTAGTAATGCAATGCAAATCTGTTTTCGCCGATGTTTTCATTTTTCTGCGGAATATGTTACCCCCACAATCTGCATACAGATAAGACATTCCCTCGCCGCCAAAAGCTACCCTCCGTGGGACTGCGTTTTGGGGTAGTGGCAGTATCACGTCAATCAGACCGAAGGAACGTATGCATTGTATTCCGGACTCTGTGGCAGCGAAGACTCGGTCATTGCTGTCGACACAAATATCATAAGCCCCCGGGTGTCTGAAATCTGTCTCCATATGCAGGCTTCCATGCAGATATTTGCCTGACAGACTGCCATCCGGACATATCGACATGGCATATACGCATCCACGGTCTAATACTCCGATGTACAACAACCAACAATCGGAGGAGATGGACAGAGAGGCTATTTTCCCAATTCCTTCTGCCACCTTACGTCTCTTGCCATTTTCTGGTACGAAATAGATATCCTCCTCTTCTGCTACATAGGTCCCTGCAGCGCTGTATTCGCCGGTAGAAACGACAGTTTCTTTTTCCGGAAAGGATTCGTTCACTTTCTCCCAGGGAGAGTCCGATGTAATCAGCTGTTCGGCTCGGGAGGATAATTTTGTTACTTTTATCGGTTCCGTTTTCCAGTTTTCCCATAAAAATCGCATGCGCTCCAGTGCATCTTCAAAATTGAAATGGCGACTACAATGTCCTTCCCCAGGAATATAGCGGCTTTTCATGTCATAACCGGCAAATCTCAATGCACGTTCCACATCATCTGCGGCACAGAAGGAACTGCCGAAATAGTCATCCGGTTCATTTTCCGAATACTCGGTAAAAACGCGGATTGGCTTAGTTTCGTATTTACGGATCAAAGCCGTAAGCTCTCTTCCGCGTCCCATAGAAAGGTTGCTTGGGCTACTCATATACACTCTGTGAAAATAATCGGTCTGATACCAGGCCATATTCCAGGCAGATACACCGCCAGAAGAACCGCCACTGACCATATGCATGTCCGGAGAATCGGAAATGGATAGATTGTATTCCCGGACGATCCAGGGGATAAATTCTTCCACGACAAAAGCTGGAAATTCCGGTCCAAATACATCATATGCCCGCATACGCATTCCGCGATTCCACCCTCCTGCAAGTGTGGAGGGTAATGTACCGCCGTCGATTCCTATCACAATGCATGGGGGCGCTTCCTTTGTGGTGGCCAGTTGTTCTAGTGCTAAGGCTTCGGAGCTATTCAACCCATCGTGATTCACAAGCAGGGCACAGGCTTCCTGCTTCTGGCAGATTTCCGGCACATATACCGTGTAACCAAACACTGCATTTCGAATAAAGTCTTTGGCAATATACGAACCATGCAACAGTGTTCCCGGCAGTTGTGATTGCTCAATGTTCATAAAAATCATCCTCCTCTGTTTTGTTTATGGATGATATCAGTATATCCCAAACAAACAGAAGATACTTCAATATTTTTGACAAGTATGAATCAAAATATCATTTTTTTGTTTGAAATATCCCTTTTTCTCTGCGTCTTTTAGACTCAGTCCGCCGCTTAGCTCTCTGCGCGCTGCTGAATCATTCGTACCTGAATGCCGGAAAGCTCCGCAAGCTCCCGTTGACACAATCCCGCCTGTTGCCTACGCAGCTTTAAATTTGTTTCCGTATATCAACCTTATACTGCGTTTCCGAGACTACTCATTATTTAAATATCCGGCGTTGCATTAGAGCAAGACGCTACTAAAAACCTTTGTACTCATTAAATTTTAAATTATCCGCTATCTCCTGCATTTTACCCAGACACCTATCGAAAAACATCCGATAGCTCAAGCAAAAATAGTTGTCATAGTACCCGGTTTCTGAATTAAAATCCCGGTTTCTCTGGCAGCCTCCCCCACAGATTTTACCATATGGACATTCTCTACACGCCTTGCTTCGTTTCTGTGAGCGCTGTACAAATCCGATCTCGGTTCTTCTCGTGTTAATGTCCTCCAACCGGTTTTCATTTAAATTTCCAAGCCGGTATTCGTCCAGCATATAGAAATCACAGGGATATACACTGCCGTCTGCTTCCACTACATTCTGGATACCGCAAGTTCCCCTCTGATTGCAGGACTCCGGCATATATCCCATGAGCACTGCAATGTAGTTTTCAAACTGGCGAATAAAGGGCTGCTTTCCCTGCTTCCAATCTGCGTACCATAGGTCAAAGAGTTCGACTAGAAATTTACCATATTGCTCCGGTGTCGGCGCATACGCATTCTTTCCATGAGGCTCCCCCAGCGGCTCTAAACAGGCGATATATTGCTGATACTGCCAACCTTGTTTTTTATAAAACGCGTAGATATCTGCGATATGACCTGCCACCCTTTGATTTACCACCGTAAGAATATTATAGTCTACGCCATATGCATCAAACAATCTCGTCGTCTGCACGATGCGTTCAAAGGTAGGCTCTCCTACTTTGCTGTGTCGGTAGGTATCGTGAATTTCCTGTATTCCGTCCACGGAAATACCGATCAGGAAATTGTGTTTTTTTAAAAAACGACACCAATTCTCATCGATTGCATATCCATTTGTCTGCAATGCATTGTGCACCTTGATACCATTTCGATTATATTTTTTCTCGTACTCAATGACTTTTTCGAAAAAATCCAATCCTCGCAGCGTAGGTTCCCCACCCTGAAATGCGTAGCTTATGCTCCCTTCTGCTTTTAACATGGTTTTCCGAATGACATTCTTTAGGGTCTCCTCGGACATGAATCCATAGCTTTTCTGTTCCCGTTTTTCCATTTCATCACAATAAAAACAATAGTCGCAGGACATGTTGCACATCCCGGAGGAAGGTTTCATTAATACATGAATCGGTGGCATAAATCGTCTCTCTTACTGCTCCTCTCTATCATATCTTTCAAATTATCTTTGGTATCATCCATTTACATCTACATGTACTTGTATATATTATAAATATTGACCAGAATCAAAATGACCATGATTCCTACGAAACATCGCTCCACCATTTTTTCTTCCAGTCTCTTGTTCAGTGCCCGGCCAAGGATGCCTCCGGCAATTCCTCCTGCCACCATCCATACAAGCACAGCTACCGGAAACGTTGGAATGCTTCCTGTTACAATACCTGCCAGCAGACTGGCTAGCTGAGAAAAGAATATGATGTATAACGAATTTTCCGCAGCTGTTTTTGTAGGCATGGAAAAAAAGGAAAACAACACTACCAGATTGATGGGGCCGCCTCCTATTCCGAGAAAAGAGGATAAAGCCCCCAGTATAATACCTATCACAATGCAAGGCACTGCCTTGTGAACCCGAAAGGTTTTTATTTTGTGTTTCTGTAATGTGTACATCAAGGTCCCGGTGG